>JAAFHG010000240.1 GCA_013297585.1 Chitinophagales bacterium | reverse complement strand
TTATTAAATATATTAGGTTTAGATAGATTGAATGCCCGAAACGACCCGCAGCCAGATGGTATTTACGATTATGTTGAAGGGTACACTGTTTTGTCTCAGCAGGGTAAAATCGTGTTTCCTGTGTTAGAGCCTTTTGGTAGCGACTTAGCAAGATTGGCATTTAATGGCTTTCCTGCGTTGCAGCAAAAATATGTGTATCAACAATTGTACGATAGTATAAAAGCCATTGCACAAACTTATGCCAACCTTAACCGCTTTGTAATGCAAGGGCAAGCAAAAGGTAGTGGTGGTAGCGAAATATATTTAGGTGCGTTTAATATTCCACAAGGCTCGGTTAAAGTGTCTGCTGGTGGGCAAAACTTACTAGAAGGTGTAGATTTTAGTATAGACTACAACTTGGGTCAAGTAAAAATATTAAACCAAGCCATTTTAAATTCTGGTGTACCCGTTAATGTGTCTTACGAAAACAATGCACAATTTGGTTTGCAGCAACGTGGCTTCTTGGGTTTAAGAGCAGACTATAATGCAAGTAAGAAGTTGCAGTTTGGTGCATCGATGGTGCGTTTAAATGAACGACCGTTTTTTACCAAAGTAAACATTGGTGAAGACCCTATTAGAAACACCATGTACAGTGCAGATGTAAGTTATAAATCTGACTTGCCTGGCCTAACAAGATTGCTAGATAAATTGCCATTTTACACTACCAAAACCATGAGTACCATTAATGCTTACGCTGAAGGTGCTTATTTAAAACCTGGCCACCCAGCACAAATAGGTAGTGGTAGTAGCGGCTTGTTTTATATTGATGATTTTGAAGGCACGAGAAGTAGTTTAGACCTGCGCTTTCCTTTGGTAGCTTGGGCTTTGGCAAGTACACCACAAGGTACAACCGCTTTTCCTGAAGCGACTTTAACAGATAGTATTGACTATGGTAAAAACAGAGCGAAACTAGCTTGGTACAATATTGAGCCAACGTTACAAGATAAAAATAGTAGCAGTAATCCGCTTCGTAGAGATTTAAATGAACTGAGTAAACCAAGCACTAGGTTGGTGTACACAAACGAATTATTTCCGCAGCAAACTACCAATATTACCAACACACAGCAGGTAACTTTTGATATTGCTTATTACCCTACAGATATTGGCCCTTACAACTTTGAAACGAACCCTACACAAATTGATGCCAATGGTAAACTTAAGAACCCTAAAACAAGATGGGGCGGTATTATGCGTAGCATTGACCAAACCGATTTTGAAACCAACAACATTGAAAATATTGAGTTTTGGGTGCAAGATCCATTTATCAAAAATCAGACAAGTACAGGTGGTAAATTGCGTATTAACCTAGGTAATATTAGTGAGGACATTTTAAAAGATGGTAAGCGTTTTTATGAAAATGGCTTAAACACACCAACATCGCCTGCGGCTGTAGATAGTAGTAATATTTGGGGTAAAACACCTGTAAACCCAATACAAGTAACACAAGCATTTAGTAATAATGTTGATGATAGGGCTTACCAAGATGTGGGCTACGATGGCTTAGATAACGAGGGCGAAAAGCGTAAACGTGCGGCTTACTTGAATCGTGTTGCGGCCAATTTTGGTACGAACTCAACGCTTTACAGAAAAGCTAGTTTAGATCCTTCAAACGATGACTACGCTTGGTACCGTGACCCAGCTTTTGATGCAGCAAACATAGGTATTTTAGGGCGTTACAAAAGTTATAACAATCCGCAAGGCAACTCACCTGTGGCAAGTACAAGTTCGCAGTTTTCATCTGCTGCAACTTTATATCCTGATAATGAGGATTTGAACAGAGACAATACATTAAACGAAACAGAAGAATACTACGAGTACGATTTTGATTTAAAACCCGGTATGGCTGCTGGCGTTACACCCTATATTACCGATTCTAAAATTGTAAATGTTACTTATGCCAATGGTACAAATGGTGCAGAAACTTGGTATTTATTTAGAGTGCCAGTAAAAAATTATACTAGAAAAATAGGCCAAATACCAGACTTTAAATCTATCAGATTTGTAAGAATGTACTTAACCGATTTTGAAGATTCAACGGTATTGCGTTTTGCAAAACTTGACTTGGTGCGTAACCAATGGCGCGGTTTTACTTACAATTTAGATACCACAGGTTCTTACACACCTGTAAATACAAGCACTACCTATTTTAATACATTGGCCGTAAACCTTGAAGAAAATAGCAGCAGAACACCTGTTAACTATGTCATTCCACCAGGTATTGAGCGTGTACAAGTATTGAGTAACAATGGGGTGAACTTGCTGCAAAATGAGCAGGCTTTAAGTATGCAGATAAGAAACCTAGCTGATGGTGATGCAAGAGGTGTGTTTAAAACTTTAAACCTAGATATGCGTCAGTATGGTACGCTATCTATGTTTGCCCACGCAGAAAGTGTACCTAAGTTTACACCAGTTAAAGACAAAGAATTAAACTTAGTAGTAAGAATTGGTCAGGATTTTTTGAATAATTACTACGAAATAAAAATTCCTTTAAAAATTACGCCACCAAAACTGTATCCTAAATCTGAAGCAGATATCGTATGGCCTACTGATAATAACCTTGACTTTAGTTTGCAAGAATTGGTAAAACTAAAACAACGTAGAAATGGAGCTCGTACCAATGTAACTGATATTTACCGTGAGTTGATTGGTACAAAAACCTTTAGTGTACTAGGTAACCCCAACTTGGGTGAAGTTACCGGCTTACTTGTGGGTGTAGAGAATGCCAAAGACGGTAATACAACACCAGTAAGTACTGAGGTTTGGATAAATGAATTGCGCTTATCTAGTGCCAATGAAGAAGGTTCTTACGCAGCCGTTGGTAGGGTAGATATGCAATTGGCAGATTTGGGTAGATTAACTGTTTCTGGCAATATGTACACAGCAGGTTGGGGCAGTATTGAGCAAAAAATTGGCGAACGTGCACAAGAAACCATGACACAGTTTGATGCGGCTTTAAGTATAGATGGTGGTAAGCTAGTGCCAAAAGCTGCTCGCTTATCAATACCTATTTATGCAAGTATCAACAAAACTGTAAGAACACCAAGGTTCGATCCGTTTGATAAAGATGTGTTGTTTAAAGATAAAACGAGCCAAGCTAAATCGCAAGCTGAAAGAGACTCTATAAAAGATGCAGCGTTAGACCAAACAACTATTAAAACCTTAAACTTTACCAATGTACGTGTAATGCCTAAAGGCAAGCCTAAGCTATTAAGCATTAGCAATTTTGATGTTAGCTATTCGTTTACCCAAACGGTACAAATAAACCCAACCGTAGTGCGCAACGAGATGAATAAGTATAGAGGTAATCTTGGCTACACGTACAACAACACTACCAAATACATTGAACCATTTAAAAAGCTTATTAAAAATAGAAATCCTTGGTTTGCGCCAGTACGTGATTTTAACTTCAATCTTAAGCCATCGTTGCTAACTTTTAGAGCTGATGTAAACAGACAATTTGGTCAATACATACCACGTGTTATAAACACCGATTTTGCTTCTAGTAAAGTTGAACGTGTTGATACCACTTACGATAAATATTTTAGGTTCGATAGGTTTTACAATATGCGTTGGGATTTAAGCCGCAGCTTAAACTTCGATTTTAAAGCAACCAATAATGCCTATGTAGATGAGCCAGATGGCGCTTTAAATACCAAAGCAAAACGAGATTCTGTACGTAACAACTTCTTTAAAGGCGGTCGCAATATTCAGTATAACCAAGAAGCTATTTTAAGCTACACATTGCCTATTAATAAGCTACCAATGACAGATTGGATTACTGCTCGTTACAACTATGGTACATCTTTTAGTTGGGTAGCCGCAAGTCGCTTGGCCATAAGTATTGGTAATGTGTTAGAAAATAGTCAGCGTAATAACCTAACCACCGAGCTAGATTTTACAAGATTATACAGCAAAAGCCGTTGGTTGCGTGCAGTAGATAATGTACCAATGCCTAAGCCAAAAGCTAACAATACAAAACCTGCTACCAATGCTATTGCCAATCCAAAACCTGTAAATGTATTAGGCTTAACTATTAGAACAAGAGACGAAGTAATACGGGATAAGGATGGTAAGCTATTGGTAGGTAAAGCTAAAAAACAAGCCTTACAAAAATGGCGTGCACAAAAGCGTGACTTACGTATAGCAGAGCGCTTGAAGAGAGCCAATGAGCCAGTTGAAATGGGTGGCCTTGCAAGAGGTGTAGGTAAAGCCATTACGATGGTAAAACGTGCCTCTATTAACTATACCGAAAACTACCGCAGCCGTGTACCAGGCTATATGGATAGCACACAAATTCTAGGTCAAAACTTTAAGACTAACCAACCGGGTTTAGATTATGTATTTGGTCGTCAGCCAGATACTACTTGGCTCAACCAAAAAGCAGCAGCAGGTGTGTTGTCTCGTGATAGTTCTTTCAACGATTTTTATCGCCAAAACTTCCAACAAACACTCAGCTTAACAGCACAGCTAGAGCCAATTAGAGAATTTACCATCGACCTTAATTTAGACAAGAGCTTTAGTAAAGAATACTCTGAATTGTTTAAAGACACCATCAGCAACAATGGCGGCAAAAAGCAACATTTAAGCCCTTATGCAAGTGGCGGTTTCAGTGTGTCTTACATTTCATTTGGTACCTTGTTTAAAAGCAGCAACCCAAACGAAGTATCTGCTACATTTAAGCAATTTGAAAATAACCGTCTCATTATCTCTAACCGTGTAGCTGCTGCCAACCCTTACTATACAGGTGGTGTAAATGCAGATGGTTATGCAAGAGGTTATGGCCGTTATTCTCAAGATGTGTTGATACCAGCTTTCTTAGCAGCTTACACGGGCAAAGACCCTAATACCATTGGTTTAATAAGCCAAGATAATGGTAGCATTAAAAAGAATCCGTTTAGCCGCATTTTGCCAAAACCAAATTGGCGCTTAACCTACACAGGTTTGTCTAAGTTGCCATCATTGTCTAAAACCTTTACCAGCATTACCTTAACGCACAGTTACAAAGGTGAGTTAAGCATGAATAGCTATACAAGTGCCTTAAACTATTACGATCCTTTACGCTTAGGTGCGCCAAGTTTCATAGATACTGTAAGTGGCAACTACATACCTTTCTTCCTATTGCCAAACATCACAATTAGAGAAGATTTTGGGCCACTTGTAGGTATAGATATTACCACAACTAATCAGTTGAACATTAAGTTTATGTACAACAAAAGCCGCCAACTAAGTTTAAGCCTTGTTGACTATCAGCTAAGCGAAACCAATAGTAGCGAAATAGTAATTGGTGGTGGCTATAGAGTAAAAGGCCTGCGCTTACCATTTAAGCTGCCATTTATGAAAAATACCAAGCTAGATAACGACCTAAGCTTTAAACTAGATGTAGGTGTACGCAACGATGCTACCAGCAATAGCCGCCTTGACCAGCAAAACGCCTATGGTACAGGTGGCCAACGCGTAGTAACCATACAGCCATCTATAGACTATGTGTTGAACAAAAAAATCAATCTCAAATTTTTCTTCGATCAAAGACGTGTAACACCATACATTTCCACCTCTGCACCTACCATCAACACAAGAGCAGGGCTAAGTGTAAGAGTAAGTTTAGCACCGTAACCATACCAAAAGCGCCGCAAAATTTGCTGTGCTTTTATTTTTATTGAGTTCTTAGAAACTCAGCAATTGTGATAATAGTTGTTATACTAAATGTCTTTATATCAAGCATGTCTTTATCACCAGTTAATAAATAATCTGCTTTGCCATCAACCGATAACGAGAGTAGAAAATTGTCTTTTGAATCTCTACAAACTTCAACAGTTGTTGTAACGTTTACGAAATCGGCATACTCTTCTATTGTTTCCAGTAAATCTTCAATATCAGAAGGAGAAAAAAAACGTCTAAATTTTGGTCTTTTAGCAACTGCTAAAAATTCTTCAAGCAGTTCTTGACTAAAAACTAAAATGCCTTTTCGAGAGAAGATAATGTCATCTAGCTTGGTGAAGTCTTTGGTAATTAAGAAGCTAATCCAAAGATTCGTATCTATAATAATGCGGCTAGTTTTATTTTGCATAACGCTTGCTTCTTACTAACGCTACTTCACTTGTTATTTCTTCAAATGTTGGTGCTAATTTGGCTTTAGAACGTAGCTTTTTAAGAACACTAGCAAAGCCATTTTTAGAAGTATCTTGAATAGCAATAAGGTTCATGTCTGCCAAG
>JAAFHG010000703.1 GCA_013297585.1 Chitinophagales bacterium | reverse complement strand
CTGCGTCAACAATGGCATCAGCAATCTGGCTTAATAAGGCTATTGTATGCTATTGCTATAGGCTGTGCATTAGCAAGTGCTGCTAACATATTACTATTATTTAATATATATTTAATGGCGGCTTTTTTTACTGTCATTATTGCTACAATAATATTAGTAAAGCAACATTGGCAAGTAAGCAATACAAGTGTAACCAATTATTTAAACCAGCATTTCACAATGCTTGAAGATAGTAGTGATTTGTTGTTGAAAGACAGTGACACACTCAATATTTTAGAGCAATTACAAGTGCAGAAAATAAGCAAGCACATTGAAACCTTAGACGTTAAAAGCCCTTACAGCAAAGCGTTGTATCGTGCTATTTGTATTACATTAGCTGCGCTGATAGTAACATTTGGCTTGAGTAAAATAGCAAAGCAATCAGCTACAAGTATTGACGTAATAAGTATCCATCCATTTGCTAAAAAAGAAGTGATACTGCCTGCTATAGATAAATTTATAGTCAACATACAACCACCTAGTTATACCAACTTGCCTAGCAGAAAACAAGTAAGTTTTAATATGCAAGTGCCAGTAGGTAGTAAGGTGATATGGCAAATAACTACCAATATTAAAGTGGCAAGTATTACCATCACTTTTAACGACTTTTTAAAGGTAATGATGCAGCCGAGCGATGCATCGCATACAGCATGGCAATTGGCTAGAATCATTACGCAGTCGGGCTTTTACCAACTAAATATTGATGGTAAACTATCAGACTTGTATCAGATAGAAACCATAAAAGATGCCTTGCCTATCATTAATGTAGCATCACCCAAACCTAATACCATTATAGATTTTGGGCAACCGACAAAAGTGCCGATAAACCTTTCTATTACGGATGATTATGGCATTACAGATGCTTTTATAAATGCAACCATAGCAAGCGGTAGTGGTGAAGGTGTAAAGTTTAAAGAGCAAAAAATAGCACTAGCTACTAGCTTTAAAACAGGGCAATTGCAATACAATATTGGGCAGATAATAGACTTAAAAAAGCTAGCCATGCAACCGGGTGATGAATTGTATTTCTATATAAAAGCCATAGACAACAACCAACAAGAAAGCCGCTCTGATATATTTATAGTAACGCTGCCTGATACCACACAATTGATGAGTTTGGAAGGATTGGCAAACAATCTCAACTTTAAGCCAGAGTTTTTTAGAAGTGAACGACAAATAATTATTGATGCTGAACAATTGCTTAAAGATAAAGACACTATTAGCTTAGAAAGTTTTAAAAACCGCAGTAACAATTTAGGTGTAGATCAAAAACTGCTACGATTGCGCTACGGTAAATATTTGGGTGAAGAAGATGAATCGAACCAAGGCATAGAAGATGTTGAAGGGCTAGATGCTGCTGAGTTTGGTGACGGTGCTGCGATGATGGATGCGATAACCGATAAACATGACAATGCAGAAGATGCGACCTTTTTGGATGCTGATACCAAGAAACGCTTAAAAGCAGTGTTAAACGAAATGTGGAGTGCTGAATTGCAACTGCGCACATTCAAGCCACAAGACGCCTTGCCATTTGCCTACAAAGCCCTGCGTTTATTAAAAGACTTACAGCAATCATCAAGGGTGTATGTGGCTAAAACAAGTTTAAAAACTGCACCACTAAAACCAGAAAAACGCTTAACAGCAGATTTAAGCAAAGTAGTACCGCCTAATATACAGCAGCAAGTGGTAATAGCTGCAAATAATAACACCATATTGCAAGTAGCACTAACAGTGCTAGAAGCTATGAAAGCTAATGAACGTATTGCTAATACAAGTACATTGTCACAAGCATTACCTATTATTAGCAGCAAAGCAAGTGTAGAGCCTGCTACTTATTTACCAGCCTTAACGGCTTTAAAGCAATTGTTGTTACAACAGCAGCAAGCGATTGGTAGCGTTAATAAAGCAGACATAACTGTGGTACAAAAAGCAATACAAAAAATATTGGCTGTGCCAATAACCACACCGCAACAACAAAAAGC
>JAAFHG010000439.1 GCA_013297585.1 Chitinophagales bacterium | reverse complement strand
TGTGCTCTTCCGATCTTTGTTGGCGTTATATGTATTTATAGCCACACCAGTGTCTTTATGGCATCACCATAAAGTAGATAGTTCTGCTTTACCATGCCAAGAAAAAGCAATAAAGGCAACAACTAAAAATGTTATAGAGGCAAATTGTACAGTTTGCCAACATCATTACTCAACTTTTGACAATGATGCTATCGCATATTTTCAAAACCTAATTAGGCCTATAAAAAGCTTTAACGCTTTTTATAGCTTCTACCGCTTACCTATTACCGCTTATTCAAAGCTCAATAAAGGGCCGCCTGCCCAGGCTTCGCAAATCTAATTAATTATTTATTTAATATATTGTATGCTGTTGCGCTGCAACGGCCTTGGCAATATTCGTCCCTTCAGGCATATTCTTAATGCTTTCTATTAAGCAATTGATTATACAAGTTTTAGTGTGGCTTATTAATAACCCCAAAATACGGAATACAACCATTGGCTTTAAGCAAGATGCAACCATTGCTAAGATGAGCTATTTAAAACAATTTTAAAATACACATATGCAAACAATACTAGCCAACAATTTAACCAAAAAGTATGGTGAACATACGGCTCTTAAGGGCCTCAATTTATCTATTAATAAAGGCGAAATATTTTGTCTGTTAGGGCAAAATGGTGCTGGTAAAACCACTACTATTAATTTGTTTCTAGGCTTTATAGAAGCTAGTGATGGTAAGGCTTTAATTAATAACGTGGCCGTAAAACCAAACGATACTGCAACAAAGAAAATGATTGCCTACATACCTGAGGTAGTACAACTTTACGGCAATTTAAGTGGTATTGAAAATTTAGATTTTTTCAGCCGCCTTGCGGGTTTTAATTACAATAACGATGCATTGAGTAGCTTTTTAAGCAAAGCAGGGTTACAAACCGATGCACATGAAAAGCGATTAGGCACTTACAGTAAAGGCATGCGCCAAAAAGTAGGTATTGCAATAGCCCTAGCCAAAAATGCAGATGTGATTTTGATGGATGAACCAACTTCTGGTTTAGACCCTAAAGCCACAGCAGAATTTACAGAAATATGTAAAGAACTAGCTGCCGATGGAAAAACCATTTTTATGGCTACGCATGACATTTTTAATGCCGTAAACGTGAGTACAAGAATTGGGATTATGAAACAAGGCGAACTGGTGCATACACTCAATACAAATGATATTACTGCAAATGCCCTACAGCAATTGTATTTAGAAACGATTTAACATATTGTGTTAAAATATAAAATAAAAACTCAAAAAAACAGATAATCACCATGAAACATCAATTACTCTTAGTTATAGCTTTACTAGGTATTACGCTTAGTTATGGGCAGTTTAGTATTAAAGGAAAAATTGTAGATGAGAACAAACAGTCTGTTTCATCGGCAACAATTATCATTAAACAAAAAGAAAAATCACGATATTTAACTGCAAGCACAGATGGTAGTTTTGAAATAGCAAATCTTGCTAAAGGCGCTGTTGACTTTACAGTAATTGCAGTGGGCTTTGATAACTATTTTGGAAGGCTACTTGTAAACGAAAATAAAGTATTAACCCTTGAATTGGTAAGTAATAGTACCCTGTTACAAACTGTAGAAGTACTAGGTCGTACTACCAAAAAATACAATAGCGATTACTCGTTTAGTGCTACACGTATAGCCATTTTAAATAAAGATTTACCGCAATCAATTGGCACCGTAACAAAAGAATTAATGGCCGATAGACAAGCCTTTCAATTAGCTGATGCTGTTAAAATTATATCTGGTGTTGTGCCATCTAGCTTTTACAATCAATATGCTATTCGTGGTATTAGCCAAAACGAAGAAGGACAAATTATAAACGGTATGCGTACAAGACAATACTATTTTTTACAACCACTTACTTCTAATATTGAACGTCTAGAGGTAGTAAAAGGAGCTGCAAGTGCCACTTTTGCTAGCGTTGATCCTGGTGGAAGCATCAATATGGTAACCAAAAAACCATTAGCAGTAGAAAGAAAAGAAATTAGTTTAACAGCAGGTAGCTTTGGTACAATTAGAGGTACACTAGATTTTACTGGCCCACTTAACAAAGAAAAAACATTGCTTTATCGTTTAAATGGTGCTTATCAAGAGGCAAAGAGTTATAGAGATTTGGTAAACAACAACTCAGTCCTTGTTTCGCCATCATTTTCGTACATACCCAATAACAAAACTTCTATCAATGTAGAAATGATAATGAGTAACATGACGGGTAATTTGGATAGAGGACAACCCATTTTTGGTGCCGTGGCCGGTATTACTAACTTAAATAGTACACCCATAAGTTTGAATTTAGGGGCAGGTAACGATTTCTTTAAATCTAAAGAGTTTATTATTACAAGTAGTTTATCGCACAAGTTTAGCAATGCCATTAGTTTTAATACTGCTTACATGAAGCAAACTTGGCAAGAAGATTTGCAAGAACATAGAACTACCAATGCATTTGCAGTTGACACTACTAATACACCCGTTACTTCACTTGCGGGTATGCAGTTTGTGCAACGCAAGCAAAACTGGAACGTTGATAATTTAAATACTTATTTCAACTTCAATTTTGCCACTGGTAAAGTAAAACACCAATTGTTGGTTGGCTACGATTTAAGCATGTGGGAAAAATTTAAAGGCGGCGGACAAAATGCAGCTAGAGGCTTTTTACTAAACAATGGTACAGTAGCTACAAGCTTTGTAAGAGCAAATGCGGCAAACTATCAACTAATAAATGTTGGTGGCCGAATTTTACCAAGACCAAACGTCAATTATTTCGATTTAAACAATCCGTCTTATACAGTTCGTAACATAAACGACTATAACATGAATTCGAGGGTAGCTATACCATCTGCACTAACCACTACACATGCCATTTACATACAAGAACAATTACGCTTGAATAAATTTTTGCTATTAATTGGTTTAAGGCACGATTGGTTTGAAGATATTACCAACTACAAAGCACCTAACGAATTGAGTTTTACCAATAAAAAGCTATTACCACGTATTGGTCTTACTTACACAGCCACTAAAAATATAAATGTATATGCTACGTATTTACAAGGTTATCAGCCACAAAGCAATACAGTAACATTAATGCCAAATACGGGCAATTATTTTTGGACAACACAATCGGCAGCAAGATTTAAACCGCTTATTAGCGATTTAAAAGAAATAGGTACTAAAGCCACTTTTTTTAATGGGAAAATAGCAGTTAATGCTTCGGTTTACGAAATCAATCAGCAAAACCTTTTGTTGAATGCAAATTTACC
>JAAFHG010000314.1 GCA_013297585.1 Chitinophagales bacterium | reverse complement strand
CAACCAGTAGTTTACAACAATAATGGTGTAGTTACTATAGCGCCATTAGATGGTTTAGCAGGTGGAACTTGGGTAGGAGCAAACGATTTTGGTAGTATTATTGTTCTGTTAAATGGTGCGTTTGATAACCATGTAAGAGCTGACAGTTATAGATTAAGCCGTGGGTTAATTGTAAAAGCTTTATTAGTATTAGAACAGCCTGTGGCAGCCTGGTACGCTATAGATTTACATAATATTGAACCATTTACATTGGTGGTGTGGCAGCAGCAATTATTATATGAATTGGTTTGGGATGGACAGCAAAAATACACACAGCAGTTGGCAATTACAAAACCACATATTTGGTCGTCATCTACTTTGTATGGTGCTGCTGCTAAGCAACAGCGCAAAGCTGCGTTTCAACATTGGTGGGCTATGCAGCCTCCAGTTTCTAAACAATCGATGCTTAGTTTTTTTCAATCTGTAGTGGATCAGCAGAACGGTTTTTTTATCCACCGTTCGCCTACATTAAAAACATTGAGCTTTACTTTTTTAACGCAAGATGCTGCTACAACTTCTTGCTATTATCACGATTTTTTAAATGCTACTTGCAGTACACAGCAAGTAGCGTTAAAACATTTAACCTCAGCTCTTTAACTGCTTTTCGTTCATGTTATTTAAACTTAAATCATTTTATATTAAACTACGCAGTTGGGAATATTGGCCCATGTGGGTGGTGTATTTTCCTTTGGGTTTTTATTACACATACTTGGCTATAAAAGCAAGGTCATTTTTCTTTTTTTCTGCGTCAAATCCTAGTATAGAAACTGGTGGAATGTTTTTTGAAAGTAAGTGGAGTATTTTTCAGTTAATGCCTAAACATTATTTCCCCAATACCATTTTGGTAGTGCCAGAAGACGCTTTGCCAGTAATAGAAGCTAGGATGATTGCTGCCAATATTGCGTTTCCAGTAATTGCAAAACCAGATAGAGGCGAACGTGGATGGTGTGTAAAAAAGATTCATAACTTCTCTGAATTAGTACAATATAAAGCCAATACAAATATTCCTTTTTTGGTACAAACTTATATTGATTATCCACTAGAATTAAGTGTGTTTTATTACCGACATCCTAGCAGTAAAAATGGGGTTATTACTTCGGTTACTTACAAAAAATTATTATCAGTTGTAGGTGATGGTTTTTCTACAATTGGTAAGTTAATGCGTAAAAATGATCGAGCATTTTTACAATACCAACGGCTTAAAAAAGAGAATACTATTGACTTTAATACAGTGCTACCATTGGGCGAAGAAAAAGTGTTAGTGCCTTATGGTAATCATGTGCTAGGTACTATGTTTATTGACTTTAATCATATTGTAGACGATGCATTAACCAACGCTATAGATGCAATAAGTAAAAACATTGAAGGCTTTTATTTTGGTAGGTTTGATTTGCGCTGTGCTAGTATTGAAGACTTAAAACAGCAGCAAAATTTTTCTATTTTAGAGCTTAATGGTGCAGGTGCAGAACCAGCCCATATTTACCACCCAGGGTTCTCATTTTTTAAGGCACAAAAAGTATTGATGCAGCATTTTAAAATGTTGTTTGATGCAGCAAAGGCAAACGAAAAAGAAGGCGTTCCTTTTATGTCTTACAAATCTTACAAGCAAACCAAGCAACTAGAAAAAGCTTTTAAACAACAAGCCCTGCAAGCATGAGTAGCATTGGTATTTTAATTGGGTTTTATGGCTACCTGTTTCCAGGCAATATCAACTTAATGGTGGTGCATTTGTATGCCAGTAAGCAATATAAATTTTTATGGTTAATGCTACTATTAATTGTATTGTTTGAAAGTTTGTATTGTGGAGTTTCTCTTTATTTTTTAGGTGGTTTGTACACCAATACTAAATGGTACGCTATTATAGAATTCGTATCTTTCATACTCATTTTGATAATGGGTTTGTGGATGGTGTTTGAAAATAAAAAAAACACAAAAGCAACCCAACAGAATACTGTGTATAGAGGTGTGTTTAGTATCATTGTTCATCCACAACAAATACCTTTTTGGATTGTGGCAGGTGTGCTATTAAATGGATTGATTAAGTTCGATATGAATCTTAGCTCACTGCTGCCATTTGTAATGTTTAATGCTATTGGTACATTGTTAGTAATTGTAAGTTATATGTTTTTGGGTAGCAAAATTATTAGTTATTTTAAACTAAACATGGCACAAATTAATAAAGTGATGGGTGGTTTGTATGTGCTATTGGCTTTGTACCACTTAGTTAAATTAGTTTTGTGATTTGAGTTTAAATATAGCCACAAGCGAAACTTTATGTTTTAAATGCGCTTTGTGTACTTTGCCTTCTTAGTTACTTTGTGTGAAATTATCCTTTCCATTCTTTATAAAACTGCGCTAAATATTGCTCCATAAATTGGTGACGCTCTTGTGCCAATTGTTTACCTGTTTGGGTATTCATTCTGTCTTTTAGTAACAATAGTTTCTCGTAAAAATGATTAATAGTAGGGTCGTTATTATGCTTGTATTGCTCCTTGGTTTTATCAAGGTTTGGTAGATTATTAGGATCGTACAAAGGCCTATTTTTATAGCCGCCATAATTAAATGCCCTTGCAATACCAATAGCACCAATAGCATCTAATCTGTCTGCATCTTGTACAATGTCAAGTTCTAGCGATTTGAATACGACTTTTTCTTTGCCACCTTTAAAAGAAATATTAGCAATTATTTGTACTACATGTTTTATAGTATCTGCATCTGCATTTTGGCTTTCTAAAAATGCTTTCGCTTTTGCAGGGCCAATTGCTTCGTCACCACCATTAAATTTAGAGTCTGCAATATCATGTAACAATGCACTCAATTCTACTACTAAATTATCAGCCTTTTCACCTTTAGCTATTTGCTTGGCAGCCTGCCACACCCTATAAATATGCCACCAATCGTGGCCGCCTTCTGCATTGGCTAAGGTTGCTTTTACAAATTCAACAGTTGTATTAATAAGAGTTTGGTGCATGGGTTTAAATTTTTAAAAGCAAAATTATCAATAGTGATTCAGATATTGCAATTAAATAACTAATGTGTTGCTATGTTGTAATTAAAACCAAAGTATATATTTTAATGGCAATCAATAATATATTATTAATTAGTTTATTGTAATTCCTTTACAGTTTTTGTAAATCCTTGTATTGTTTTATTAATAAATAAAATAGATTGCTCGTTAAAAAAATCGGCTCTATCAATGTTCACAACGTGCCCACAATTGCTGGCAATTACTAAGCTACTATTAGTAGGATTTTGTAGCACAAGCTTTTGTATAGAGGGTAAAAACATGGCATCTTCACTGCCCATTAAGTAGAGGCAAGGCATTGTATTCTTGGCTGAGCGCAATTTTTTTAGCAATGGATTTACTTGTGCTGATAAGCTGAACCACCTGATGAATTCTTGTTGGGTTAGTTTTTTTGCTTCTCGTATAAATAACTGTCGTGATTTTTTATGGTTTCGCCTTGGCATAATGATGTGTGCAAAAAAGCGGTACAGCCACATGTAAGGTATGAACGATTTAGAAATCATACCAAAACGCATCAATATTTGTGAGCGCACATTCAACCGCATAATAGCACCTGCCATGGTTAAGCTATCTACACGATGTGGATGTGTACTGGCTAATTGCCTGATGATAATGGTGCCTAAAGAAATACCTACAAAATGAGACGTTTGAATATTTAAATGATTGATAACAGCGATAATATCTTCAACAACTTCATTAAATGATAAAGAATTGGTGGTGGGCGGTTGTTTAGAATTGCCATGTCCCCTTAGGTCAATTAGCAAGATATTGTAGTACTCATTAAAGGCCTTAATTTGCTTATACCAGATAATAGAACTGCCGCCAGCCCCATGTATAAATGTAACCCATTGGGTAGTTTTTGGTTGTAGATAAGTACTGTAACTAAGCAAGTTAGGATTAGAATATTGGGGCATAATTGTAATTACAAAGTTAAACTAACCAAAGCAGTTATTGTTTGGCTCGTTGGTGTTATTTTCAGATAGTGTGTTCTAGCCAACTTTTTTCCTCTTTTAGCAACCTGCAACTTTGGTGGCTGTGGGTTTATCTTTTACATTGCCATATAATCAACTAAAGCAATTAATTTTTGTTAGTCTATTTTAGTGTCAATAACGAAGGTCAACTTAAATAAAGATTGCTTCGTGCCTCGCAATGACGAGATTCAATTTTAATTATAAGCAAGTATGAACATAAAACAAATTACAACACTGGGCGAACTGATAAAAAGTGGCTATAAACCGCTGAGTATTAAAGAAGAAGTTCGTAAGAATTTGATAGAAAAAATTAAGAATAAAGAGAATGCGTTTACAGGCATTTTAGGGTACGAAGACACGGTGATTCCTGATACTGAAAGGGCATTGCTAAGTAGGCACAATATTTTGTTTTTGGGCTTACGTGGCCAAGCAAAAACACGTATGGCTAGGCAAATGGTAGACCTGCTAGACGAACACATGCCTGTAGTTGCTGGTAGCGAAATAAACGATGATCCGCTGAAGCCTATGAGCAAATATGCAAAGGATTTAATAGCTGAAAAAGGTGATGCTACACCGATAGAATGGATTCACCGCAGCGAACGCTATGGCGAAAAACTAGCCACGCCAGATGTAAGCGTTGCAGATTTAATTGGCGATATTGACCCAATAAAAGCAGCCAATTTGCGACTAAATTTTGCTGA
>JAAFHG010000076.1 GCA_013297585.1 Chitinophagales bacterium | reverse complement strand
TACAGCCTAATGGCTAATCAAATAGGCGGGCAAGCACCTATATTAGACCTAACGGATACTTTAGGTAAAACAGTACCATTGTATGGCATCAATGCCAAGTTTACGTTTGTAGCATTTTGGGACCCAACTTGTGGCCACTGCAAAGAAGAAATTCCAAGAATAGATAGTATGTACAAAGCCAAATGGAAAGCACTTGGTGTAAAAGTGTATAGCGTAAATGTAAACGAGCCTAAAATGGTAGAGTTTAAACAGTTTTTAGCTGAAAAGAAAATTAGTAAAGATTGGGCAGAAGTGTACCAAACGAAGGCAGCGAGAGATGCTGAACTAGCCGCTAATCAGCCAAACTTTAGACAGTTGTACGATATGTACAAAACGCCTACTTTTTATTTGCTTGATGAGAAGAAACGCATCATCGCAAAACAATTAAGCCTAGAACAGTTTGATGATGTAATAGCTGCCAAACTGAAAAATAAATAAAGGATATGGAAAAGAAGATTGAATCTATAAAGAATCTTGTTTCAAATTCCTTTTTACGTAGCGAACCCATGCAAGAGATTTTATCTCGGCAACCTAGTTTTATGGCTAAATGGGCTTTGCTTTTTTTTGCCAGTATTCTCCTAATGTTACTTGCTGGTACATGGTTTATTCGATACCCCGATTTAGTGACTGCAAAAGCAAGGCTTAATAGTGTTAATGCAGCAAAAGAAGTTATCACCAAAACAGAGGGTAAGCTTTTAAAAATAGCTGTTAAAGAAAACGACACGGTACAAAAAGGGCAATTACTTGGTTATATGGAAAGTTTGGCACAACCAAATGCCATTTTACAAATCAGCCAACAAATAGAAACTATTGGTGCATTCATTAGCCAAAATAAAACAGATGAAATTGTACAGTTTTTTCCTGACTATTCTAATCAACAGCTATTAACCCAATTAGGCGAACTGCAAACCAATTACCAAACATTCATCCAAGCATTTATCACTTTTAAAGACTATTTAAGTAATGGGTTTTACCTACGCAAAAAAGCCATGCTTGCAATGGATATGGTTACTATCCAAAAACAAACAGGCATATTGGCAACACAAAAAGAACTCTTGGAAAAAGACCTAGCATTGAGCAATGAAACATTTAACGCCAACAAATCTTTGGCGAAAGACAAGGTAATTTCTTCAATGGATTACCGTAATGAAGAAAGTAAACTGATTTCAAAAAAACTATCCCTACCACAAATAAACGCCTCTATCATTAACAACGAAGCACAGCAAAATGATAAGAAAAAAGAAATTGCCGAACTAGAGAATCAGATAATGGTACAGAAAAGCGTATTTGTACAAGCATTGCAAACCATTAAAAGCCAAATACAAGCATGGGAATTTAAATATTTGTTAAAAGCCCCAGTTGCAGGTACAGTTGCTTTCACGGGCTTTTTTCAAGAAAACCAAGAAATGAAAGCAGGGCAATCATTATTTTATGTACAGCCCACCAACACGGCCTATTTTGTAGAGATGCTAGTACCACAATACAACTTTGGTAAGGTGAAACAAGGGCAAGACCTATTATTGAAGTTTCAGGCCTACCCTTACGAGCAGTATGGGGCGGTTGTAGGTAACATAGCATCTATTAACACTGCGCCTACCGACAGTGGTTATTTGGCAAAAGTGGTGCTGCCAAATGGACTAACGACTAACTACAAAAAAGTATTGCAATACCACAACAACTTAACAGCACAAGCAGACATTATTACCGAGAATATGCGACTACTAGAAAGGTTTTATTACAATATTGCGAAACAAATAAGGCGATAATAACTTTACTACTGGTTGTTGATGAGCTATTTTACACTGTGTTTTTGAGTTTATCTGAAAATTAGTTTTTCCTAACAAAACAAGTTGGTATCACTTTGCGTGGTATCATTTTTTTTGATACCGCCGTGAATGATGCCAACCTTAAAAAAATAGACCTCTTCGATAATTCATCAATGTCAGGTTTTCATTGTACGTCATTGTAAGGAACAGCTTGCCCCGATAACGGGGAAGCAATCTTCCAAGCAAAAAGCAGATTGCTTCGTTGGGCACAGCCTGCCCCGTTTTCGGGAAACCCAATCTCGCAAAGACGAAACCCATTGTCGAAGCGGTCTAATCATCCACAATAAAAAATCCCTTTGCAGCAAGCGCTACAGAGGGATTTTATATTGTAAAAGTAAGTTCAATTAATAACCGAAAATATCTTCTAGGCTTAGTTTTTTTACCTCACCATATTGTTTTAAGTCATCAACATTTACTTTTTTCTCACTTGCTACTACACAATATGTGTAAGGCTTACCAGAAATTTCTTTCTTGGTAAAAGCTTTAATATCGTCAAATATTAGCTTATCTACTTCAGCGTATGTTTTCTTGCGAATATCATAATCAAGACCTAAACGCTGTGCTGCTAAATAATTGAAAATCACAGATTCATCAGTAATTCTATCGCTTTCAATGTCTTTTTTAATAGCCGTTTTAGCATCCGCAAATAACTTATCTGCTTTTGGTAAATCGTTAATTAATTCATTCATCGATTTTACCGCTTCATTCAGCTTATCCGCTTGTGTACCTACATAAGCAATAAAGCTGTATGGATTTTCTTTTTTCTGTGGTTTGCTATACACGGCAAAAGTTGAGTAAGCCAAGGCTTTACTTTCTCTAATGGTTTGAAAAACAATACCGCTCATACCACCACCACCAAAGTAGTTGTTAAACAAATCGATAGTTGTGTTTTTAGAAGCATCGTAAGCGTCTAAGTTTTTAATCCATCTAATTTCAGCTTGCACCATATCGTAATTGGCAAATAAAACTTGATTGCTATTTTGCTGTAACGCTTTGTATTCTTGCTTTGCAGCATTTGGTTTAAAAGCTGTAGGCATTGCATGTAATTTACCAATACTTGCTGTAAAACTAGCCAATGGCTGAGGGCCATAATACACAATATCGTGGCTATAATTGGTTAAATCGTGCAAAATATCCGTTAAGTCAGATGCTTTGATAGCATTTAATTCTGTGTTACTCAGCACATAATTAAATGGATTTTGTGCACCATAAGTGGCATAGCTTGTAAGGCCATTCATAATAGCAGCTTTGTTCAATTTTGTATCTGTACGTTGCTTTTGAATACGTGCAATTAGTTTTTTCAAAGCCTCTTCATCTGGCTGGCAATTCTTAATCACATTTTCAAACAACACTACTGCTTTGTCAAAATTTTCTTGCAAACCAGTAATTGAAATAGTGGTAAATTCTGTACCTGCATTTACATTAAAGCTACATGCTAGTTTGTAAAATTCTTTACTAATGTCAGCAGCACTAAGTTTATCGGTACCTAAAAACTGTAAATATTGTGTGGCAGAACTTAGTAGTTTATTGTTCCAGCTACCCATATTTAAGCGGTAGTACAATCTAAAAATATCGTTGTCTTTATTTTGAGAATAATACACCGTAGCAGCACCTATTTTAGACTTTTGAATGTCTTTAGCATAATCTAAAAAAGCTGGTTGAATATTACTAGACTTAATAGCTTCAACCGATTTTAAGAAAGGGCTTTGTGCATCTCTGTTTACCGCAACAGCAGTAATAGCTGGTTTTGGCACTTTGGTGATGTTTTTATCTTCACCCTTGCGCTTGTACACTATTACATAACCATCGGTAATATATTTATTAATAAACGTTACCAATTCAGCCTTGGTTACGTTATTCATTGCATCTAAAAACGATACTTTTTTATCCCACATCGTACCGCTTTCTTGTATAAAAGAGTTCATCAGTTCGTTTGCTGTGCTGCTAATGTCTTTAATACTTTCAAGCTTATCTAGTTTGTAATTGGCTGCTGTCGATTTAATCAAGCTCTCATCGAATTCACCTTTTCTAAGCAAATCAATTTGCGCCATCAATAAGGTTTTCACTTCATCTAAACTTTGGCCAGCTTTTGGCGAACCTGAAATTTGCAAACTGCCGTAATCTTTAAAATCTAAACCACCCGCAGAAGCACGCAATACTTTTTGTTGTTTGTTCAAGTTCAAGTCTATTAAACCAGCTTTGCCGTTAGCTAAAATGTTACGGGTCAACTCAAGCAAAACATTGTCTTTAAAGCTATTTGCACCTGGCATGCGCCAAGCGATGGTAATATTTTCAGCCGTTGGGCCAAATACATCTTTTACTACAGGTGCAGTTAAAGGCTTTTCTGGTGCAGGATTGTAAGGCGTTACCGCTTTAGGTTTCCACCATGCAAAAGCAGCATCAATTTTAGCAATCACAGCATCGGCGTTAAAGTCGCCTACCATTACCAAAGCCATATTATTTGGCACATAGTATTTGCTATAAAAATCTTTAATAGCTAATAATGATGGATTTTTTAAATGCTCAACTGTACCAATGGTGCTTTGCTGACCATAGTTATTAGTAGGAAACATGGCTGCAAGCATTACTTCGTACACTTTACGGCCATCATTATCCATACCAATATTTTTCTCTTCGTATACGGCTTCTAATTCTGTATGAAATAAACGCAAAACTGGTGCCCTAAAACGCTCAGATTGTACGGCTAAGAATTTATCGATAGCATTAGAAGGAATATTTTCTTCATACACGGTTTCTTCAACCCAAGTGTGTGCGTTGGTACCTTGCGAGCCCATTGCAGCCAACATTTTATCGTATTCATTAGCTATCGCAAATTTTGCAGCTTCGCCACTTACGCTATCAATTTCGTGATACTTGGCTTTTCGTGCAGTAGAATCGCTAAATGGAATTTTGTTATACGCTTCATACAATGCATCAATTTTATCTAACAAAGTCTTTTCTTTTGCCCAATCTAAACTACCAAATTTGTTAGTGCCTTTAAACAACAGATGTTCCAAATAATGCGCTAACCCTGTATGGTCTTTAGGGTCGTTGTTAGAACCAGCTCTTGTACCAAACAAGGTTTGAATACGTGGCGTTTTTTTGTTTTCACTTAAAATAACCGTGAGGCCATTTGGCAAAGTGTAAAATCGAGCTTTGGTTGGGTCAGCACTTACAACTTTATATTTGTATTTGCCAGATACAACTTCTTTCCATTGGTATTTCGCTTGCGCAAAACTTTGTGTGGCAATTGATGCCAGTAAAAACGCACAGATAAGCAGTTTCTTCATATTATGTGTTTAAAAACGAAAAATAAGGATTTAATACTATCCACAAATCAATCAAATGAAATTAAAGCAGTTTAACATTTTACCAAGCTTAATAATTGATTAGTTACAAGTCAATCACTTTTTTAGCAGCATTACTTTTGTAGGCCGCATCTATTATTTGCATTACCAAAATACCATCATCTACTGTTACAGGCATTGGTTTATCATGTGCTAGGGCCTCGTATACTTTATTGTAAAACTCGTAATAGTTACCCTTTAGTGTTGGTACTGTTTCACGAATGACCACACCCTCTTTTTCTGTATGCAACAATCCTTGTTCACTGTCTGGTTCAGCAACCCAATTGATTGTATCAGGCTTTGCACCTTGCAACAATAGACCTTCTTGCACATCAGCCCTTGATTTTAGAAACGACCCTTTTGTACCATGCACAATGTAAGACGGTACTGGTTCTCGCATAAAATAGCCAGCTTTTACACGTACTCTTTTGTCTTTGTAATACAATAATATTTCAAAATAATCTTCTACTTGCGAATTAGCTCTTGTAATTCTAAAATCTGCAAAAACACTTTGCGGCTTGCCAAACAAACACAACGCTTGGTCTATAATATGGGGGCCTAAATCTTTTACAATACCAGCACCAGGATTGGGCGTTTCTTTGTGTAGCTTCGGGCTTAAAGCAGGATTGTATCTTGCAAATTGAATTTCCATTTCAGTAACTGCACCAAGTAATTGTTGGTTTATCACTTGTTTTACTGTTTTAAAATCGCTGTCCCAGCGTCTATTTTGAAATACTGCAATTTTTCTACCTGCTTTTTCTGCAATCGCTTTTAATTCTATTGCCTCTTCTACCGTAGTTGTAAATGCTTTTTCTACTACCACATCTTTGCCTGCAAGCAAGGCTTTTTTTGCGTACTCAAAATGGGTATTGGTAGGCGTATTTACAATTACCAACTCAACATTATCATCAGCCAGCAATGCTTCTAAAGTACTGTACGATTTTGTATTGGGATAATCCTTTTGAATTAGTTGCGTTGTTCTTTCCCAAGAGCCAACTAATTGTAAACCAGGATGCAACTCAATAAAGGGTGCATGAAAAACACGCCCTGACATGCCATAGGACAATAAGGCAACATGAATATTTGACATTTTTTACTTTTTAGTGTAGCGCTGTCAATTTACGTTGCAAAAAGGAATTGCTAAAAAATAACTTTAGCTACTCTAAAGATTTAAATCTGCACCAAGCAAATACATTAAAATAATAATACATATAATCATCTATTACCTTTGGCTTAGACAAAGCCATTACTTTTACAACACATGCCTAATCATTATTTCCAATTTAAGCAGTTTACCATTCAGCAGCAGTATTGCGCCATGAAAGTAACTACCGATGGTTGTTTGTTTGGTGCTTGGCTTGCGCAAGAAATACAAAATTTACCGCTCACTTCTAGATTATTAGACATTGGTACAGGTACAGGCTTATTAAGTGTAATGGTGGCACAACAAAATCTTGCAACCATCGATTCTGTTGAAATAGATAACATAGCGGCTAATCAAGCTGCAGCTAATTTTAAGGCCTCGCCTTGGCACAATAAGCTTCAAGTGCACCACACCGCAATACAACAATACGATTCAAAATTTTACGATTACATATTTACAAATCCACCCTTTTTTGACAATGATTTAAAAAGCGATGATGCTAAAAGAAATTTAGCATTGCATAGTTCGGCTTTAAGCCTCGACGTTTTATTAGCAAATATTACGAGGCTACTATCGCTAAATGGTCATTTTGCAATACTTCTACCCTATCATCGTGTGGCTTTTTTTGAAGATTTAGCTATCGCAAATGGCTATCATTTACACAAAAAAACATTGGTACAACAAACACCCAAGCACCCTTTTTTTAGAGGCATGTTGGTATTTGGCTTCGCAAAAAAAGAAGCAATTACAGACAGCATAGTTATTAAAGCCGGCAATGAATACACTGCCGAATTTAGAGAACTGTTGAAGAATTATTATTTACAGTTATAATAAAACACAGCGCAAGGACGCAAAGAAGATGTAAACTCCTTTCTCTGTTGCTTCTTTACTCTGTGGTAAAATTTATTTTCTGCGTTTATCAGCGAAATCTGCGGGAGATTTTTTACACATTAATAATCAATACAGGGATTTCTAACTGATGCCTTACTGATTCTATGGTTTCGCCAAATAGATAATCTTTTATACCACTGTGTCTGTGTGCACCCATTACTAGCAAGTCTGCATCTGCTGTTTTTACTAGCCGTACAATTTCTGTTACCCTATTTTTAAAGCCTAGTTCTACCTTCACAGTATAGCCAAGTTTAGATAGCTGTTCGGCGTAAGATTGCAAGCGTTCACGGTCTTTGCGTGTTTCTGTATCATCGCTAGCTGCACCTAAATAGCTTGCGCTTACACTTTCTACAATATGCATAAGTGTATAGATAGCGTGCTGCTTGCCTTGGCTAAGTGCATGTGCTATTAGTCGTTCATCATTATTAGTAAAATCAAGCGCAATGGCAATATGTTGTGTTTGTGGTATAAATAAATTTTCAAGGGGTACCGGTTCTCTATGCAAAGCAATATTTTTCTTATGCCTTCTTCGTTGTACAATGGGCAAAAAAGTCATCATTAAAAACAGCCAAACAAACATCAAAACGGCTATTATAATCACTATTTTCCAACCAATATTTCCACTTTGCTGAAAGAAACCAATAATTTCTTCAACCACCAATCTCACATTTAAAAACACTAAAATTGATGCTACCAACCAAGCCAATACTTTGGTGTAAGTTTTAATGGCAAATTCGCCCATAGCCTGTTTATCGCTCACAAAATGTATGAGTGGAATAACGGCAAACCCTAATTGTAAGCTCAAAATTACTTGACTAAACACCAGTAAATCATCTACTTTTTCATCGCCATAAATAAGTATTACAAACACAGCAGGCGCAATGGCTATTAACCTAGTAATTAACCGCCTTAGTAATGGGTTTATGCGCAAACTTAAATACCCCTCCATCACTATTTGCCCAGCCATAGTACCGGTTACGGTACTGCTTTGCCCAGCGGCAATTAAAGCAATGGCAAATAACAGTGGCGCCAATTTAGTACCCAACATAGGTGCTAATAATTTATGCGCATCTTCTATTTTAGCAACTTCGGTGTGGCCTGTGGCAAAAAAAGCAGTAGCTGCCAATACTAAAATGGCTGCATTTACAAAAAAAGCTGCGTTTAGGGCAATGGTACTATCAATCAAATTATACTTTAAAGCCTTCTTAATACCCTCAGAATCAGTGCTTATTTTACGTGTTTGTACCAAAGCTGAGTGTAAATACAAGTTGTGCGGCATTACCGTAGCACCAATAATACCAACGGCTATATATAATGCTTGCTTGTTTAAACTAGTAGGAATAAAGCCCCTTGCAACATCACCTAAATTAGGATTCGCAAAAATAATTTCTACTAAAAAAGAAAGCCCAATAACAGCCACCAATGCAATAATAAAAGCTTCTAATTTTCTAATACCTAGCTTTTGCAACCAAAGTAATAAAAATGTATCTAGTACGGTAAATGCAACACCCCAAATTAGCGGTAAACCTGTGAGTAAATTAATACCAATAGCCATACCTAAAACTTCGGCTAAATCGCAAGCAGCAATAGCTAGTTCGGCTAAAATGTAAAGGCAGAAGTTTACAAAAGGTGGGTACACTTCTCTATTGGCTTGTGCCAAATCTTTACGCCTTACAATGCCCAATCTGGCACTTAAACTTTGCAGAAGCAATGCCATTAAATTGCTCATTAATAGCACCCAGATAAGCTTGTAGCCAAATTGTGCACCGCCTTGTAAATCCGTAGCCCAATTACCGGGATCCATATAACCAACACTTACCAAATATGCTGGCCCGAAATAAGCTAAAATGCGCTTAAACCCCTTTCGGTTTTTGGTGGTATCTACTGTTGCATGTACTTCACTTAAAGAATTATCAATATATGAATTTATCTCACTCATTCGGTGTTTTTTTTACAAATAATGCCTGAGCCAGCTGCTGACTAATAGTAAAAGCAGCCTGATTTTGCAGCTTAATTTCTATTGAATTATCAAACAAAAACTTCTTTTTTATGATAATTTTTGTGCCAATGGCAATTTTTTTATGCTTTAGCAATTCAAGCAATTCGGTAGATTGACTACCCACTGCTGTAACTTCAGCAAGCTCGCTTGGCGGTAAATCGGTTAAATTTATTTGCGGTTGATACACCATTTTTCCGTTCACATCTGGTATTGGGTCGCCATGCGGATCGAATTTTGGGTATTCTAAAAAGGCATCTAATTTTTCTACCAATTTTAGGCTAGAAATATGTTCTAATTCTTCTGCAACTTCATGCACTTCATCCCAGCCAAATTGTAATTTTTCTACTAAAAAATATTCCCACAAGCGATGCTTACGTACAATACTCAATGCAATTTTTCGTCCATCATCGCTTAATGTAAAGCCTTGATATTTAGCGTAGTTAACAATGTTTTTGGCGTTTAATTTTTTCAACATATCAGTAACCGATGCGGCTTTGGTATGCAGCATTTCAGCCACTTCGTTGGTAGTTACATTGCCATCGGTTTGTTGCAAATGGTAAATGGCTTTTATGTAGTTTTCTTCTGTTATAGACAAATTAGCAATCACAAAATAATATTTTAGGCGAATCTAAAATAATTATCAATACCATCGAAACTTAATTCTACAAGTCTTAATCTGTTCTTAATGCAATGGACGCGGCAAAATCATACATTTACGCAAATTTTTGGTTTTTATGAAACGATGGATAACACTTTTGCTTGTAATAACAATTTTGAGTTGTAAGGATGAAAAAGTGAACCTTTCTGGTGATGCACCTGTAAAACCCAATGAATTTGTAAAAGCTTTTCCTATATTAAGTTTGCCATTTTTAGTTGCCGATACCAACCTCACCAAAATTGGTGATAGTACAACTATTAGCGCTGCCGTTTTACAGCAGTTTGTACCAGATTCAACCATTAAAATTTTGGTGAATGCGGCTAAAAAGTACGTGGTACACCCTATTGGAAGAATTGAAAAAACGACTGAGAATTATTTATTAGCGACTATTATTCAAAATAAAAAAATACAAATTGTAGCGCTTGTGTTTGATAAACAGAACCAATTTCTAGCTGCAAAATCTGTTTTTGAGAATTATAGTAATGATAGTTATTTACACTCTTTATCAATAAACAGAGAACCCACATTTTTAATTAGCAAGGAAAAAATTACTACAGATACCAAACAACTATTGTTTTCTAGAGTTGGCTGGGCTTATGGTTCTGACAATATGTTTATGGTAGTAATAAACGATACCAATGAAGACACCAAAAAGTCTAATGAAGTTATAAACCCAATAGACACACTACCGAAAACTAATAAGTTAAGCGGTGATTATGTGCAGGATAAGAAAAATTATATTTCTCTACGAGATGGTAAATACCCTAATACATACATTTTCTTTATTCATTTTGAAAAAAGAGAAGGTACTTGCGTAGGTGAATTGAAGGGCGAGTTTAAAATGAAAGATGCTACTACAGCAGCCTACAACCAAGGCGGTGACCCTTGCATTATAGACTTTAGTTTTGAAGGTAACGATATTACCTTAAAAGAAAAAGGTAGCTGTGGCAATAGACGTGGTATGCAATGCTTTTTTGATGACACATTTACCAAAAAGAAAGAACCGAAAGCAGCTAAGAAAAGAAAATAATGTAGGGTTATTTTAAAGTATGGGTGGGTTACGTTGACTTCTTAGTGCCTTTTTATTCGAGAAAAAGTAATAACCTTCATTTCCAATTCTTATATTATCAAAGCGATAACTTAATCTGAACTGACAAGTATAATAAAAATCTTCACTCTTATTACTACCACGACCACTATTTTTCAAGTCGGCAAAAGAATAGCCGAGTTCATCACCTCTAAACGCGAGTTGCGAAGCCAAAATCTGTCCTTTAGCTAAAAATTCTGCTGGGTCAACATAAGTTCTATCATGGATATCATCAATATAATCAGTTGATAGACGCCTCATGGACACTTCAATCCCAAAATTTAGTCTTTCTGAGAGCTTAAATTTTATACCACCACCAATCTGAAAATTAATTTGGATTAAACTATATTTCCTATAGTTGTAATTGGGATTTCCTAGTAATTGACCTTCAGTGCCAAGACCATGAAGGTAAACTTTATTGCCATTTCTGTCTATTGTAGTTGGATTGAACCTGAACAAACCAGGCCCAAAAATGACGTAGGGTGTTAACGGTAAATCTTTTTTTAAAATCCAGTTTAGATAGTCGAACTCGCCTAATAAAGCAGCTTCGTATATAGTAGTTTTAAAA
>JAAFHG010000327.1 GCA_013297585.1 Chitinophagales bacterium | reverse complement strand
ACAAATTACACCACTATTAACACTGATGGTTGGTACAGGCACTACACTTACAGTACCAGTATTAGTGGCACTTACAGCGCATCCCGATAAAAAGCCGCTTACGGTATAGGTTGTACTTACACTTGGTGTTACAACTATACTGCTGGCATTGGCACCAGTACTCCATGTATAGCTGGTTACACCCGAAGCGCTTAAAGTAGCTGTATTGCCCACGCACACGCTAGTTGAATTAACTACTACTACTGGTGCTGCACCCACAACTATAGTTGCCGTTTTTGGTGCAGAAATACAACCAAAAGCCGATTTACCAGTTACCGTATAAACGCTTGTAACGGCAGGAATAGCACTAATTGTTGAGGTATTAGCCCCAGTACTCCAAGTATAAGTTGAAGCTCCCGAACTAATTAAAACACCAGTAGCACCCGCACAAATTGTTGCCGAATTGGTTGTTAGCGTTGGCGTTGGAATGATAAATAGATTACTAATGGCTGTACTTATACATCCATTTGAACCTTGCCCGGTAACCGAATAACTTGTATTAGCAATGGGTACTATAAGTGTAGCTCCGGTAGAAGCACCGCCGCCGTTATCAAATGTATAGGTAGTAGCACTACCACTTGGCGAAAGTAAAAAAGTAGCTCCTACACAAGCTGCACCCGAATTAACTGTAACAGGTGGAAGTGGTTTTATTACTACTACAAAAGGAGTTCGTGTACTATTGGTACAAGTATTAGCGGTGGCATAATAGGTATAAGTACCAGCGGCTAAACCTGTGGGGGTATAAGATGAACCAGTATTCAATACCGTAGTACTTGTATTGCTTGCATACCATTGCACTGTAGCCGAACTTGAAGCTGTAAAAACTGGATTAATACCCGCACATACATTTGTATTTGTTGCCACAGAAACATCGGTAGGAGCTGCTGGAGCATAACATAAATTGACACGCTGTACAAACATATCAGCACCGCCACTAGCTGTTAAAGAGTAATTGGGTAAACCAAAACCAAAATTTACATTACTTTGAAAAACACCTGATGTATAAATAGTGTTGCCGCTATTCATATTCGTAATACCAAATCCAAGGTCATCGGCGGCACTACCAGTACTTCGCGCCCAAACAAAGTTACCCGCTAAATCATACTTACTAATAAAATAATCAAAACCACCATTTGAGGTTAAATTATACGTTCCAGAGTTGGGATCAAAATCTACTGTGTTATAAAATCCACCTGTTACCAAGGCATTATTATTTGCATCTATGCTTAACGCTTTTATACCATCATCGCCCGTGCCACCCATTCGTTTTGCCCAAGCTACAACACCTGTTGATGTATATTTTACCAAATACATATCATAACCACCGTTTGAGGCAATGGAAGGTGTTGGTCCGGATGCGTCAAAATCCATGGTAGAGCTAAAAGTACCAACTGTTAAAATATTTCCTGAACCATCTATTTTTACTGCACCAGGATTAATGCGGCAATTTGTATTATTAGCTTGAATTTCTTTCACCCAATTTAGATAACAACCAACTTGTTGCGAACTACATAAAAAGCCAGAGGTAACTGGACTAGAGTAAGTAGATAAATTTGTAACACCAGCAGTTGTAGGATCAAAATCTATTTGCCCTGTTAAAATTCCCGTTGTAATAACATCCGATCCGCTTAATGCAATTGATTTGCCTTCACTTGTACTGTTTGCACCAGTAAAAACAGTAACTAGACTGAAAGGAGTAGATATATATTTAAATATACCCGTACCATCTATTTTAAAAATAAACATGGTACGTGGGGAAGTAGCGTTTGGAACGCCCGTGCTTAGTGGAGATGTGGGATTACCCGGATTAAAATTCGCTACTGAAGAGATATAACCAGTTGTATAAATTTGATTATTTGGATCATCTACCACAACGGCGTTGCCCCTATCATTACCGGTGCCACCATAATTATTAGCCCATAAAAAATTACCAGTAGTTGTTAATCTTACTATAAAAATATCCTCACCGCCTTGGCTTGCTTTGTAACTCGTTGCAGAACTTGGGTCAAAATCTACTGTCCCAGAAAAATAACCTGTAACAATAACATTGTTACTTCCATCTAAATCTAACGCCAAACCCTCGCAGGTGTTATTACCACTTAGTTGTTTGGCCCAAACCAAAGCACCATTAGTACTTATTTTTTTTATAAACGCATCTTGTGTGCCAGTAGCTGTTAAGGTTGTAACACCAGGTCCTGGATCAAAATCTACCACGCCTTTAAAGTAGCCAGTGGTGTAAACGTCACCACTAACATCACTAACAATGCCATTGCATACTTCATTATTGGTGCCGCCTATTTTATCTGCCCAAATAGTGTAGGGCTGTTGCGCACTTACTGAACTAAAAATAAATACCGACGCTAAATTTAAAAGTAATTTTTTCATAATTTTTGTTTTTAAAATTCTACTATTTTCTTCTTTGTTATAATTTCGTAAAAGTAAATGGCTTAAATTTTATTTCATATAGGGGTTATCTCACTATTTTTTTAAAGTCAAAAAAAATGTATGTATGAATAGAAGCTATTTAAAATTAATTTGATAACATAGATGACACATTAGCCGAAATGCCCACGGCGCAGAGGCTTATAAGCACCCAAAAAATAACGGCTGTCATTTTTTCTTTAATACTTACATACATGATTTGTTTTAATTTGCCATTCAGTTTAGAATTTTGCATACCAATAAATTTATATGCAAGATTAATTGGTTTTAATGTTTATTCATATAGGGGTTATCTCACTATTTTTGGGGAATAGCAATTAATACTGAGTATATATAACTTCAAATTATTTCTAAAACCAATCTTTATGCTGCAAGGTAAATTTTACCAAGGCATTTTTACCTTCTAATCCAATTTTTTTGGTGATGTTCGATCGGTGATTATCTATTGTTTTGGGACTTATAAAAAGTACATCGGCAATTTCGTTAGAAGATTTGCCCTGAGCTACCAACTTCAAAATAATTGCCTCCGTAGCAGTGAATTGATAAGCATCCAATGCGTTCTTTTCGGGATTTGAAATGACAGTACTAAACTCGGCACTTATAAATGTTTTATTTTGCGATACTACTTCAATGCACTGTTCGATATTACCAATCGCATCGTCTTTTAACACATAGCCCATTACGCCTATTTGTTGCGCTCTTAAAAAATAACTGGCTTCTTTGTGTAAAGTTAAAATAATAAACTTTGTACTTACGTTATTGGCAATGGCTTTAGAAGCTACATCTAAGCCGCTTAACTCGGGCATATTAATATCGAGTACAGCAATAGTTGGCTTTAAGCTAGTAATTAACTTTAAAGCTTCGTTGCCGTTATTAGCTTGCCCAACAATAGTAAATAAAGGATTGGCAGCAATTGTTTCGGCTAATCCTTTTCTAAAAATAGGATGATCATCGGCTATGATAATTGTAATTGCCATTATACAGTAATAGGTATTTGAAGCGTTATTTTTGTTCCTTTAGTAAGCGTTGAAGAGATTGTCATTTTCCCATTTAATAAATTAGCACGTTCTTTTAAACTCACCAAACCCGTTGATGAAATTAGCTTTGAATTATTAACATCAAATCCTTGTCCATTATCTTGTACTGTTACATCAATTACTTTATTACTTTTTAAAATTGTAATGCGTAATGCGGTGGCTTTAGCATGTTTTATGCAATTGGTAATACACTCTTGAATCATTCGGTAGATATTAATTTTTTGTTCGGTATTTAATTTATCTTCAATTGCTTCAATATCAGCAGTAGCAAGTAGTTGGGTGCTTTCGCTTACTTTAGTTATGAGTGCATGAATAGATTGAACAAATCCGAGTTGCTCTAATTGAGAAGGATACAACTCTTTAGAAATAGCTCTAACTTCTTCTAAAGTAGTTTTTATATTATTGGATAAATCTGTTTTATTAATTTCTTTATTTTCTACTATACCTTTCATAAATACTAAATTTTGTCCAATGCTATCGTGCAGTTCAAACGCAATACGTTTCCGTTCTTCCTCTTGTGCAGAAATTAATTTTTTTGAAAATATAATTTGCTGTTTCTTGCGTTTATTAATGGTGTAGTACAACATTCCCAAAATAAGTATTAAACAAAGTAAAGCAACACTTACCATTACCAAACCTTGAATATATTTTTGTTTTTTTAATGCTTCTTCTTTTAAGCCAGTGTTTTTGGCTAAGAGCTTGATTTCCTTTTCTCTTGTTTGAAGTTTAAATTCATTCAACTCAGTATCAAATTTGGTTTGTTGAGCCAAAATATCTAATTTATTTTCGGTATTAAAAATAGTATCGTTTACATCTTTAAATTGCAAAGCTTCGGTATAAGCTTGTTGGTATTTTTTTAATCCAGCATACGCCTGAGCCCTTATTTGATGTATGTTTCGTAACAAATATAAATCACCGTTTTTATTTACTATATCAAAAGCTGTATCGGCATAAATTAATGCTACCTTGTAGTTTCCAACTCTACTTTTTAAATCTGAATAGTTAATAAAAATAGATGCCAATTCAGGTGTTAATCCTCTGCTTCTAATAAATATGTAGGCTTTTT
>JAAFHG010000410.1 GCA_013297585.1 Chitinophagales bacterium | reverse complement strand
CTTTTCCTTTTCATGCTATCCATGGTACGCATGTTGTGCAATCGGTCAGCCAATTTTATTAAAATTACCCTTGGGTCGTCTGTTAGGGTTAATAAAATCTTTTTAAAGTTCTCTGCTTGTTGGCTAGTATTGGTATCTACAATGTTAGATATTTTAGTAAGACCATCTACAATTTTGGCTATTTCTACCCCAAATTCTCTGTTTACATCTTCAAGCGTTACATCGGTATCTTCAACGGTATCATGTAATAATGCGCAAATGGTACTTCTTACACCTAGGCCAATTTCTTCCACACAAATCATGGCTACCGCTAGTGGGTGCAAAATGTACGGCTCGCCACTTTTTCTACGCATGGTTTTATGGGCTTCTACCGCCATTTCAAAAGCAGTACGTACCAGTTCTCTGTCGCCTTTTTTTAGTTTGGGGCGTAAACTGCGCAGCAAGGCACGGTAATGACGCAAAATTTCTTTTTTCTCTTGTTCGGGCGTAAGATTGTACTTGGGCTGAGCTGTTGATTCTGCTATTTGTTGCGCTTCAATCATAGATAACGAATATAAGACAATATGGACTTAATATTAAGTAAGAGTTAACAGTAAATTTTTTGGCTGCATAGGTCTTATAAATTTCCAGTAATAACAAACTATCACTTACAATTGCTGTTACATTTGTTGAAATTATGAGTGATACATCGAAAAAAAAAGCGCTAGATATTTCATTAATGAAACGTGTGTTTCATTTTGTAAAACCTTATAGAAGCTTCTTCATAGCTAGTTTAACCCTAGCCATCGTAATGGCCATTTTTGCGCCGGTTCGTCCTTACTTAATTCAACTTACGGTTAATAAATCTATCCATAATAATTTGTCCATACCACATTGGATTCAGCAAATTATCTTCTTAAAAAATAGTAATGATATTTTTAGCTTCATTGTTAATATCACCATTTTTCAGATTATCTTTTTATTGGTAGAATCTGCTGTACGCTTTGCATTTACATTTATTACATCTTGGCTTGGGCAAAATGTGGTTAAAGATTTACGTGTAACCGTGTACGAAAAAGTTGTGAGTTTAAATTTAAGTCAATTTGATAAAACACCCATTGGTACACTTACCACAAGAACTATCAACGATATAGAAAGTATTAACGATATTTTTAGCGATGGCTTAATACCAATTGTTGCCGATTTATTAACTATTGTAATTACGCTTGCCACTATGATTTGGATGGATTGGCGTGTGACATTGGTAAGTTTAATACCGTTTCCTTTTTTAATTGTAGCTACTTATTATTTTAAAGAAAGTGTGAACAAAAGTTTTATGACGGTGCGTAATGCCGTAGCTGCGCTAAATGCCTTCGTGCAAGAACATTTAACAGGTATGCATATTGTGCAAGCTTTTGCCGCTGAAGATAGAGAGTTAGCCAAGTTTAACGTGATTAATAAAGAACATCGCAACGCAAATATTAAAGCCATTTTCGCATACAGTGTATTTTTCCCTGTGGTAGAATTGGTATTGGCTATAAGTACTGGCTTGCTTGTTTGGTGGGTGGCTGATAAAAAGTTGGATGCGGGTTTATTAGTAGCTTTTATTTTATATCTCAATCAAATATTTCGTCCATTGCGTGTAATTGCTGATAAGTTTAACGTGATACAAATGGGTATGATTGCGGCTGAGCGTGTATTTAAGGTATTGGATAATGAGGATGTGTTGCCCCCAGCCCCTAAAGGGGAGAATTTTGAAAGCCCAGTAAAAATTCAAGGGCAGATTAGTTTTGATAAGGTTTGGTTTGCCTATAATGAGGAACATTATGTACTAAAGGATATTTCGTTTGATGTAAAAGCTGGCGAAACGGTGGCTTTGGTAGGGCATACTGGTAGTGGCAAAACGTCTGTTATTAGCTTATTAAATAGATTGTATCATATACAAAAAGGTGCTATTAATATTGATGGGGTTAACATAGAGAGCTATCCAATTGAGAAGTTAAGAAGCAGCATTGGTGTGGTATTGCAAGATGTGTTTTTATTTTCAGGTTCGGTGCTTGACAATATTACTTTGCGAAATCCGCTTATTTCTAAACAAGCAGCAATTGACGCTTGCAAAATGATTGATTTACACGATTTTATTATGCAATTGCCGGGTGATTATGACTATAATGTGATGGAAAGAGGCAGTACATTAAGTCTAGGGCAAAGGCAATTAATCTCTTTTGCAAGAGCTTTATTATACAATCCTGCGATATTAATTTTAGATGAAGCAACCTCGTCAATTGACACTGAAAGCGAATTACTGATTCAAAAGGCGATTGATACATTAATAGCCGATAGAACATCTATTGTTATTGCACATAGATTATCAACTATTCGCAAAGCCAATAAAATTATTGTATTAGATAAAGGCGAGATAAAAGAAATAGGCAATCATGAAGAATTGCTAGCCTTGGGTGGTTTTTATAGTAAGTTGCATGAAATGAGTTATGATAAGCAGCAGAATGTTGTATCTTAGCTGTAATAAATTTTATTGGCATGAGTGATTACAAAGAGCCAGAATTAGTTTTGAATTTTATGAAAGATGCACCTGTAACTGAAGCGGATGCATTATATGAAAAAGCCGAAATGGATTTGCTTCGTGCTGCTTTAAAGCGTACGCATCAAGAACGTTTTTTAGTAATGACTAGCTTGATGAAAATGAACATTATGTTTAAAAATGCTAAAATTACTCATAAGCCTTACACGCTCAATAAATAGTCTTTATGGATGTTTTTAATGAAGAGTTAATTTCATTTTGGACTTGCTTAAATAAGTACGAGGTTAAATATATAATGGTCGGTGGTGTTGCCATAAATTTTAATGGTTATCAACGTGCCACCGATGATATTGATGTTTGGATAGAAGATACAATCATAAATAGAAGAAAGTTTAGAAGTGCTTTTCTAGAATATACTGGTACTGACTATTTTATGATTGACACAATGCGTATTTTAGCTGGTTGGACCAATTTTAATCTAAATAACGGCTATCGTTTAGATTTAATGGTTGATATGAAAGGGTTAGAAGGTTGCACATTTGATGAATGTCTAGAATTGGCTTCTATAGCAGAAGTTTTCAACTTAAAAGTGCCCTTCCTTCATATTAATCATTTAATCGCAAATAAAAAAGCGGTTAACAGACCTAAGGATCAACTAGATGTATTTTATCTCGAAAAAATCAAGAAACTAAGAGATGAAGTTAAAATAATAGCTAAATAACTTTTACCAAATTTTACTTTCCTATTTCCTCTTTTACTACTATCCCCTTATCTTCGCCGCAAATTTGAGAATAGATATGGCGTCGAAAATCATGAAAACTTTATTGGCAGGGGCTTTCAGCATTATTTTATCATTTTTAACAGTGTCTGCTTTTGCAAATGATACCCTTCATAATGCTGCTGCTGACGAACATCATGTTGAGAAAAAAGAAGGCGAAGAAAAATTTAACGT
>JAAFHG010000405.1 GCA_013297585.1 Chitinophagales bacterium | reverse complement strand
TGCTGAAAACGAAGCCCTTATTTTTGTTACCAATACTGCCAAAGAAATAGTTTTGCAACCTGTAACGGCTACCAATATTGCCAGGCTATTACAAAATATGGCAACCATTAGTAAATGGCAAGCCGTCCTTAATTTGGCCAATCCGGGTTCTGATATTGAAGACTATGCCATTCATCTGGAATGTGCTACAGGGGTAGATATGAATGGTCTTATTTTTCAACCCGGTACTATTGGTCAGCCAAACAGCCTGCCCTATACAACTTTAAATGGCAGTTCTTTTAAACCGGCATTTCGCTTGTCTATAACCAATACTGGTAGTACGGCTATATATATTAGTGTGGCATATATGGGTGCGGATTATAGCATATCCTCAGCCGGCGATGGTGGCTTTGACGATATGCAAATAGAGCCAGGCAATACACAATGGTTGCTTACACCCAATACCAAAAAGAAAAAAATTGAACTGGTAAATGCCGGCAGTGTACCTATAACCGAATATATTAAATTGTTTATTTCTGTAACCCGCCCCATACCATTGTATAGTTTACAACAGCAGCGTATTGACGAAGATATTACCAGGGCGCTGGCTAAGGATGAACAGGTATTTGAAGACTGGAAAACGGTGCTGATACCTTTTGTTATTTCCCCGGCATAAGATAGGTTATTTGTAACCCGGCAGTTAATTGTAGTTTCGGCTTTACTTGCGTCGCACACTTGTACTTTCGGAACATTTATGAGCTTTTAGCCGTTAGCCATTTGCTCTTAGCCAACAGCCAGTACCAATTCTACAGTAAAAGTGTGCGACGCAAGTGCAGCTGCTATTTGGTCTGGTGCCGGGCTAATAATCGTTTTATTGCTTCAATTTGGCGGCCAAAGCAGGGTATATATTTGCCCATATATTAAATGTGCGATAAGTGCAATGTCGGTAATGATCTGCCGCCTGGGCCATATATTCTTTTTTTAGTTGCTGCCATTGCGATGGAGCAATATCTTCTATTTCACCGGTAGCAAGATTTAATTGCGAGCCTGATAATACCATGGCCTGTTTTTTATACAATGCGGCAGGCATATCCAAATCTGCACCAAATACCAAAGTGTTGTTCTCTTCATTTTGAAGATATGTTTGTTCGCCATTCGGGCTAAGATACAAGGATCCTGCACCATGGTAGTATTCTAATATTTTTTTGCCCTTACGTATGTCTATAAAAAAGAAACTGGTATCAGCATTCATGCATAGTACATTGGTATTGAATTTACAAAATTCTAAGTTTATAGAAGTAGTACTTATTTTAAATGTTTTGCCATATTGGGGTAATACACTGTCTTTATTATTTAAATTTGTAAGGCTATAAATTTTTAATGCAATGGATAAATTATTCATGGTTATTCTTAACTGATTTAAAGGTACCACTGTGAAATATTTGCTGTCGGGGCTAAAAACGTTCATGGTACCCCCATTGTGATTTATAATATCTGCTGATGGATTTATTTTCCATGTTTTTCCGGTACTGGTATTATACATTCGGCCTTTATAATCATTAGCTGTAGCGTTGGTTGCAAAATAGATCCATTCGCCGTCGGGACTTATGGTCCACTCATTGCCTTCTCCTGTTGCATAAAAATCAAAATCTTTTTCTGGTGTTGCAATAAAATGGCTGATTTCGTTATTATTGCTTATTTTATAAATGGTAGCTATTTTATCATCTTGTACAATAAACCACTTGCCATTATCTGCTATTTTAATTAGATTAGTATTAGGTAAATTTACTATAGCCTTCCGATTATCAGGGTTCTTAATATCCCATAGCTGAACCAAACTGTCTTTTGTAGATACCAGTAAGTATCTGTCTTCATTCATTAAATAAGTGAGATTTATTTTTTTTGTACTATCGAATAGCTTTATTGGGTTCCAGTCAGGAGCCTTTCTTGTATATATCGTTCCGTTTTCTAAAGAATAAATTAATTCTTTAGCATCTGTACTTAGCTTTATATCAAAATAATTTACACTATCCTCCAGTACAATTATACTATCTCTTTCAAAATCTAATATATAGTGTTGTTTTACACTAGAATTTGCATAATATATATATGGTGCATCTGGCTTTTCCAGATAAAAAGAATGCCAGTATTTATCTTGAGTTAGTAAACCTTTTTGTAACTGAGGGTTTGCACTATTAATATGTAATGGTTTAAAAATTGAATTTGCTTTGTTATAATCCCAAATCAGCATTGTATTACTATCCTTTAAAGTTAATTTTTGATTTTGAGACAAATTATTTTCTGCATATACTTTTAAATCTTTTAGTTTATGGTTATTGTGCTCAGGTAATAAGTGATACTGTAAAACCTTATTGCCATTAAATGTAATTATCGACTTTCCATCATTGCTAAATTTAAATTCGTTGCCGTTAAAAACCAACGGTCCATAGCCGTAATTATATGTAAATTCACTTGGGTTGTTCAAGTTGTTACCACAGCCGAGGAATTTGCCGGCCGTATTAAATATGTTAATAATGCCTTTGTCGTTAAGTACCAAAACATGGTAATTGTCAGGACTCAAAAAAGCAACTGCATTTTGGCCGGTTTTAAAATATCCGGATAGATGCTGGCGAGTATTGGCATCAAAAATGGCAATGCCGTTATTAGTTGATAATAATACAGAATCGCTATTTCCAATAAAAGCCCCCTTTTGAATATAGCCGGTATTAGGTGGGAAGCTTGTTGTGGTTAAATTTTTTCTGTTAAAAACAATTGCTTGCGTATCGAGATAAGAGACTATAATTTTTTGTTGATTATAGCTGTACGTATAAAAAAATGAAAGAAATTCCTTTTGTGATATTTTTGTGTTTGTAGTGTATTTACCATCGGATAATTTAAGCCATTGTTTTGTAACACTGCCGTTTAAGCCAGTAGTAAATATAGAAGCCGAGGATTTACTTCCTATGTTTTGTGTGTAACCTGATCCCGAAGTAATAATAGAATTGGCATCTTCACTAATTTCAATATGGGTTAACGGAATTATTGTACTATCAGCTACATATTGCTCACCTATACCTACGAGTGTTTGGGTGTATTTATTTTTAGCTTGTTTCCAAATGTACAAACTGCCACTCTGTGCTTCTCCTATAACCGTGCTATTGTCTGCGCAAAAACTGGCACCGGATACATTTATATTTTTACTGATGGCGATTTTTTTTAAGCCAGCAATTGTGATAATATTTAATTGTCCGTTTTCAATAACCAATATTTGTTTGCTGTCTTTACTAAATAAAGCAGTAGAAACATTGTCTAATTTAAACACTGGGATAGTTGATATGCTATCTGCCATAGCATCCCATATTTGTAAAAGAGCATCATTGCTAATGGTTGTCAGCCACTTGCCATCCCCGCTTATTTGTGCTTCAATAATATTATTTTTTGTAGTGTAAACGTTTTGCAAGACCATCATGGGTATGGCATTGGCAGTGGATAAAAGCAATTCTTTTCTGTTAGGATCGTCATTTAATGTTTGCATGGCTTC
>JAAFHG010000404.1 GCA_013297585.1 Chitinophagales bacterium | reverse complement strand
GTTAATGTTGCAAATGCACCATTACAAATTGTGGTTTGAGATGCAGAGATGCTTACACTTGGTGTAACAGGATTAGTTACTACAATAGTATATTCTGTAATAAGAATTGGCAATCCTGAGGTATTAAATGTAGTATCCATAAACATTGAATTTACACCAAATGTTCTGCCCATAAACACATAAGGATTACAACCTGTTGTTGTTTCTTTTTTTCTTTCTGGTTTTATGTTTCCAAACATTGCAAAACGAACTTCGCCAGCTGCTAAAACTATTGTATGATTTGCGTAGCTTAATGGATAGCTTTGTATATAGCCTGTTTGTTGCACTTCGCTAACTGTGTATGTTGCTGGTGCTAGGTTTGCAAATGTATATTGCCCAAACTTATCTGTTATTGCAGTTGCTACTATTGCCCCTGCTGCATTTTTTAGTTGAATAGTAAAGCCTGGCATTAACGAATCTATCATACTACTAGAATTGCTAACTTCTTTTATTGTATTAAAGTTTCTATCCCAATATTTAACACCTGTTATTGTGCCTGTATTATCGCAACATTTGCTAGATTGCAACATTGCTGCACCATCTAATGTAGTTATTGATGCTTTTATGTCTATTCCTATTAATGCACCATCATTACTTAAATCTGCTTGCAAACAATGTTTACCTGTTGTTAAATATACTTGCTTAGTAATATTTATTTGATTTTGAGGCAACCAATTATGACCAGTAATATTATTTTTTGCTAACCAAACACCATCAAAATAAACATTTGAAATATTATCTGATAATAATTGTACATCTAAATTTGCCATAATTGGTGTGTTAACACAAATGCAACGCTCGAACCTAAATGCAGTTGCAGTATCAAAAGCATCCATTGTGTAATTAGACACTGGGCTAACCCATCTTGTTGCACTAAGCACATTGCCCCAAGCTGCTGGTGTTGTGTTTAAGGTATATAAAGCTTGTGGATAATTTGTACCATATATAGCTGGACCACTAACAATTTTCCAGTTTTCGTCCATTGCATTTGATATTGTTCCATTGGCATTTAGACCAGTGTTTAAAGATAATGAATTACTGTAGCAAGCACACTCTGCCCCTGTTCTTACAATTATTTTTATTGTTCTTATTAATCTTGTGCATAGTTTACTGCCATCAATAATTGTATCGTTAATTGTTGTGGTGCTATTAAACACTCTATCTCCAATCATTACTGTATCGCAACCTGTTCTTGTAATAGTATCATAAGTTGTTTTCCAAGGTGTAATTTCAATATGTAAATAATTTATAACACTATCGCAACCATTTACGGTTCTTGCAGTATCTTTTATAACTGTTGTTGTAGATGTATAAGTAATGCCTCTAAATGTGTAACTACCACACTCTAATCTGCCTGATGTATCTCTAATAACTGGTGCAGGAATGTTTACAACAATTGTATCTGTTGAAGTGCAGCCATTAGCATTAGTAACTGTTGCAGTGTAGGTGCCAGATTGGTTGATATTGATTTGTTGTGGATAATTATGAATGTAAGAATAGTATGCTCCAGCAGAATGCTCTGACACTTGATAAAGTCGATTTGAATGTTTATCGATGTAAATGAAATATGGAGCATCCTCATCACCGTAAAATAATGTTCTAACAAAACGACTGTTATTATAGGTAGGATTTATGTATGAACCATTATTTCTTAAGTAATGTAAATAATTCACATCATTTGTAGTACGGAAAAACCCGTTATGATTTGGCCTAGTTGAATAAAATAGGTTATTATACTTATCAAATGCAAAACCAGAAACTCCTGTATTTACACTAACTATAGATTCTACTGCACTAATATTTGACAAAGAGTATGTAGGCAAAAATTTAACAATGCCATAAGATTTTAATAGATAAATATTATAATTTTCATCCACTTCGAATTTATCAGCACCAAAAACGTCGTAATAAAAAACTCTGTTTGGATTAATTTGATTTAGATTATCTCCTGCGATTATATCCCCTGCAACTAGTGTCCCTAAAGTATTAATATTTGAATTACTTGGAAATCTAAGTATGTGTGTTCCATTGTGTACATAAATTCTACCTTGGTTATCTACCTTAACCATACTATTTGCAGTTAATCCTTGTTTACATACTATTGTAGGTATTGAGTTAGAATCTGAATTTGGTGGCAGTTTTAAAATTTGATGATTTGTCTCATCACTAATGTATAAGTTTCTATTATTATCAAAACAAAACGAACTAAATAATATACCTGAATATTTTTTTCCGAAAATAATTTTATATTCATTACCAACTTTTCTGACTACAGCTGAACTATTTGAATTAATGTTAGGAGTATAACCAAGATGCTTATATATTGTATCGTTAATAGCAAATATGAATTGATTGTACTGAAAATTCAAATCTTGAATTTGTGGATTATAGCTAGTTCCTACGAATGTGTTGTATTTTGCAATAGAACTTGCAGAATCAAAAACCACCCCATCTTTAAACCACTGCACAGTAGAGCCATTTGTGTAACCATTAATGTTTAAGGTTTGCACACTGTCGCAAGCATTGCTTGTATTTACAATATCAATAACTGGTGGTTGGTTTATAGTAATAATAGTAGTTGTGTTTCTTTGCAAACAGCTGTCTTCTTTTATTATACTGGTTCTTAAAGTATCGTTGTGGGTATAGGTAATATTGTTGTATAATACACTACTGCAACCACTAACTCTTATGGTATCATTAATTATGTTCCAAGGTGTAACAGTAATAATAGTTACTTTAATTAAGCTATCACATCCATTTGCAGTTCTGGTGGTATCTCTTAAAATGGTGCTTGTTGTATAACCTGTATTTGTAACAGGGTTGGTTACTTTGCCACAACCTGTTAATCTAGCTGTATCTCTTACTACAATTGGTGGAATAGTTACATTAATTGTTTGAGTTGATGAACAACCAAATTGATTGGTAACAGTTACTGTGTAAGTACCAGATTGGTTAATTGTATAACTTGGGGGGATATTTGGGTTGAGCCATTTTTGTACGCGACTAGGTGTCTGATTAGCAACATAAATATTTCCATTTTCATCAACAGATACACCGAAAGGCGTTGGTAATTGATTTATGTTTGTTCCTGATCCATTACCACCTGCTACTGTTACACCATTTAAACTTCCAGAAGTAAATTTTTGAATTCGCATATTTCCAAGATCAGCAACAAACAAATTATCATTATCATCTACAAATACACTTGTTGGTATATTTAATTGATTTGAATTTGAACCAGCTCCATTTCCTCCTGCTACAGTTAAGCCATTTAAACTTCCAGAGGTAAATTTTTGAATTCTATGGTTACCACGATCTGAAACAAAAATATTTCCATTAACATCCAAAAATACTGAATTAGGGGTATTTAGTTGATTTGAATTAGAACCTGCCCCATTTCCTCCTGCCACTATGATACCACTTGAACTACCTGGAGTAAATTTCTCAACTCTTGAACCGTAAACATACGCAACAAAAATATTTTCACTTCGATCTA
>JAAFHG010000187.1:5344-7024 GCA_013297585.1 Chitinophagales bacterium | reverse complement strand
AATACCAAACAGGCGTAGGCAAAGCCCACCAACTAGGTAGTGGACACGAAACAAAATATTATTATACCCAGCCATCACAAGAAGATTTAAATGCATTGTTTGGCACCGAAGTAGGCAATAAAACGCATTATTTTAAAACAATGGTGAGGGATGCCAACGGACAAATTAGCATCAGTTACACCGATATGCATGGCCGAACAATTGCTACCGCTTTAGCTGGCGATGCCCCTGAAAATTTAATTAAGTTGTACGACAACAACAATATGTACAATGGCACTTCTATAGGCCAACTAATAACCCAAAATTTATTAGACGAGAATACCAATATTGCCAATAACAATGCCATTGAGTCCATCAACAATCTTGGTGTTGTAAAAGATGCAAATTATACATTTACGTATACCCTAAATGCGGATGCTTTAAAAATGGCATCTTGTTCTACAGGCGTACAATTGTGTTACGATTGTAAGTACGATTTAGAGTTTGCCATCACCGATGAATCTGGCCTAACGCCACCAATTATAAAAAAGTTCAGCAATGTAAAGCTGAATCAAGCTGATGATTGGTCTGATGATTGCCTTACGAAATTACCCACACCTGTTTTTGAAGGTGTTGATGGTACTACCCATATTGGCAATACCATCAGTTTTGTACTTCCTTTGCAAATCGGCTCATATTCAGTTAGAAAAACGCTAACTGTAAGTGAGGCATCCATTGAGCGGTACAAACAATTGTACATGTCAAAAGCCGTTTGTGAATCTGAACAATCCATCATCAACAACCTAATCACTGTAGTAAAGGCGCAAACAAATTGCGAAAATCCTGTTGATGAAACTTGTGCCAGATTATGATTTATACAAACAAAATTATTTAAATGCCATTAATCCTCCTTTACCGCTGCCATTAAGTAGCGATATTGAAACGCAAATTTTAACAAGTTACAACAACCAAAAAAAGAACTGCGAAAAACTATGTACGGATAAATCGCAATTATTGAGCGCTAAAAGAACTTTACTGCTCAATGACATGATGCCTTTTACGGGTCAATATGCTTTAGATAGTAGAATAACCTTGCCTGCCCAACAAATACAAAATATTGATATTGCTACTGCTACCATGTATAAAAAGTACGATATTTTTTCAAGCGATGCCATAGTAAGTACCAATACTGTTTTTGCAGCACCATATTACCGCAATCCATTAAAAATAGATGCAGCCAATGGCAGTGTAATTACCAAAGGTTTTTATTTAAATGCATTTGGCAATCCAGATGCAACCATACATACCAATATAGTTACACCACAACCATTAAATGATCCACTCCTTACTCCAGTAGAGTTTAAAATCAAGTATAAAAATACGTGGGCAGAAGCTTTATTGCCGTATCACCCAGAATATAAAAAGCTAGTATTTTCTGAAACCAATTTAAAAAATTGTTACGATTGGATAACCCAATTTAATGCCTATAATACCTTGGCTGCAGCCAGCAATGCCACAAGCGCTACTACCAATGGTAATCCAATTAAGTATATTCCATCCATCAACAACAGCGCAGGCGTGTTAACCATTTTAGAGGTAGATCCTTTTTATATGAAGGCCGATGCGGTTAACTATAAAAATCAGCTGGCCAATAAATTAACCAATTTTATCAATAACCTAGATGTTTGGAAAATATCTTAC
>JAAFHG010000187.1:0-5334 GCA_013297585.1 Chitinophagales bacterium | reverse complement strand
AAATGTACCAGCCCCGACCCTGCTTTAACATCGGCTTGCATGTCAAACCCTAATTTGCCAAGTGCCCCTTACGATAATCCTAGCTACAATTTATCTATAGCTGATCAAGATGCTATATGGAATTCTTTTAAAGCCTTTTACATGGCTGAAAGGGACGTACACATCAATCAATATTTGGAAGAAAAAGTACCATTGGGTAGCGACGCTACTAGTTTGGTGAGTCAAAAATACATGTTGCGTTTTCCAGCTACACAGCAACAAATGGCTGGCCAAAATGGTTGGGGTTGGTTCCCTGCAAATGCTGGTGATCCACCAGTGCAACCAGCTGGCGGCAATAACGGCAGTCCTATTGATAATTATACCGCTCAATGTGATGGATATATTGCCACTTGGAAGGCAGCATTATTGCAATGCGATGTGCTAGCTGCAAAGCCTAATAAAGACGATATTTTAAAGCAAATTACCGATGCCATGAAGGCGCTTTGCATAGCAAGCAGCAACCCTAGTAATCCTTATGGTGCATCTACCTTGCCTCCAAACACAGCACCAGTAACTGTAAACGGTATTGCTTATACTAGTTTTGAAGATATAGTTACAAAAATTTTCACCAACAATGCAATTTCAAAATCTAATTTTTGTAATCCTTTTGTAATTGAGTGGCCAAAACCTTATGGCTTAAATCCGGTAATGGTGAGCCAATATACCACCATTTTAAATGATTGTAATTGCGATAGGTTTACACAAATTAAAAATGAAGCAATAGCTGCTAATGCTGATCCTAATAACCTTGTAAGCTTAAACCAATATTTACAAGCCACTTATGGAGGTACCATTACCCAATCTCTTTTTGAGGCATACCAAAAATGCGACCAAAAAGGTACACACCTAGTATGTGAACCCAAGCCAAAAACATTTTGGTACAATTGTGATGAAAAAAATCCTCCAACTTGTAAATTGTTGGAACTTGATTGTGATGGTTTAACTCGATTTGTAGAAGAATTTAGAGGCACCAATAATTCAGGTGATGATTTTGTGGCCTGTCGAAAAAATTTTGTAGCCTATTTCAATGCCACTTTTGGTACCAATTATACTTGGCTACAAATAGTACAACATTTCACCAAAGTATGCCATTCGGCACCAGAACTATGCACCCCTCAACGTGTTGATTGTGAAAGAGACTTAAAGAGACATATTACTAACTTTTACTTATACATTTATAACCCATTTGCGGATAGGGACCAAGATTGTAAGCAAGCATTTTTAAACTATTTTCAAGATAGAACAGGGCTAATCTACACTTGGGCTGAGTTTGAAGAATTGTACCAATACAACTGTTATACTAGTCCACCAGTATGTAGTAATACAGCTATCTGCGATAGATTAACTCTACTAGCCGATAATTTTAGTGCAGGTGATGTAGGCATCGAGGAGTGTAAAAGAGAATTTGTTCGCTTATTCAACAATACCTTTAGTACCAATTTTGAATGGGCACAAATTGTACAAACCTATGTTACTTACTGTGGTACTGCCCCTAAAGTATGCATGCCTCAGTATGATTGCGACAGAATAACACAATTGGTACGCAGTTTTTATGAAGAAAGAAATTTTGATCACCAAATTGATAGGGAAGAAGACTGTACAGAAAGATTCACCAATTACTTTAATACTAGCTATGGTACCAATTATGTATGGGCCGAAATACAATTAATATACCAACAAAATTGTAATGCAGCACCAGATGTTTGTACCCCAATTACCTGCGATGAAATTACTACCAACTTTTATCCTGTTTTTTACCAAAATCATCCAGGCCTTACTGGGCAAACTCCTGAATGTCAAGAAGCATTTACTAGTTTTTTCAATAGCACATTTAATTATAACCTAGAATATGGAGCAATACAAGAATTGTATAATAACACTTGTGGTAGCTTACCTTTGCTTTGCTTGCCAACTTATGATTGTGAAATTTTAAGAAATCTGATGAGAGATTTTAAAGCCAGTGAGGAGTATGGTTTTCTCAATGGCAGCAGAGATTGTACCAAAGCCTTTGTAACTGCATTTAACCGTCAATTTGATACAAATTTTAATTGGAACCAAATTGTTACCATTTACCAACAAAGCAATTGCGATGTTATTTTTGATGTTTGTAATTTAAATGAGTGTACTACCCTAACAGATTTTGAAACCTTATTTAATAATGAATATAGGGAACTAGTTAATGAAAGTACAACTTGTATAAAAGAGTTTGTGCGTTTATTTAATGAGCATTTTAAAACCAATTATAGTTGGAATGAGATATTCAATTTATACATGCGTATTTGTAAACATGCGCCAAATATTTGCCCATTAAATACCACTTGTACTGAATTAAACAACTTAGCAGCGAATTATATCACTGAAGGACCCGGTGTACAATACAATGAAAATGAAGATCCTACTAAGTGCAAAAAAGTCTTTACCGATTTGTTTAACAAAAAATATGGCACTGATTACACATGGGAGCAAATTCAACAAGTATACATATCCAAAGGCTGCGATACATTAGATATTTGTACAGGTTGTAAGATCAAAATAAAGTGTAACCCCGTTGTATGTGTACAAGTACCCAATACCACACTGCCTTTCCCTATTGTTATTGCAACACCACAACCCTTCCCCGATTTTTTACAATGTGGTTTTGTAAAAGCAAAAAAATGCATTACTTGTAGCGATATTGCACAATACGAAACAGATTTTAAAGCTTGGTTTAACATACCAGCAAATACCATTGCGCCAAAGTTTACAGATGTAGCACTTACAGATGTTGAAGTAGCTTACAATGGCTCTTTTGCTCGTTTTGTAAATTACCGCACGGGCTTTCAATACAATTGGTTACAATACTCAGCCGCCAAACGTGCAGCAAACTGTACTGTTAGTGGCAACGGTAACAACACCGTTATTTGTGGCAATACCAAACCTATAACCCAAACATCACCTATTGTAATCAACAATTGCCAAAGCGCCATCGACTTTGCCACTACACTAGGGCACCAAATTTACACCATACGCTACCAAACCCAATTGGCCGCTTTTGAGCAGCAGTACAGGGCCAAATGTATGAACGTAATGCAAAATGCCGATGCTAGTAAAATTGAAAGCTTTACGGTATCTTATACCAATAGTGAATACCATTATACCCTGTATTATTACGACCAAGCAGGCAATTTGGTTAAAACAGTGCCTCCTAAAGGCGTTAAAAAAGACTACAGTGATTTTGCTGCTGTTGAAGCTTACCGCAATGCTGATCTAAGTTTGCCTAATGCGCCTAATGCAAGACCAAGAGAACACAGTTTGGCTACCAACTACCGCTACAATAGCTTAAACCAAGTTTTGGCCCAAGAAACTCCCGATGCTGGTATTAGTAAATTTTGGTACGATGCCTTAGGTAGGTTGGTTGTGAGCCAAAATGCAAAACAAGCAGAAGATAAAAATTACAGCTATACCTTGTACGATGCATTGGGCCGCATTAAAGAAGTTGGTCAAAAGCCAAACGCCGTTGATATGACCCAGGCTATTAGCCAGAATAACGCTACCAATGTTACTGACCCTAACTACAGTACCTCATTAGCCCATTGGTTAAATAATTTGGGTGGTGTTAAAAACCAAATTACCCGTACTACTTACGATGAAAAAGCAGCACATGTAAATCCGCCACCAGCCAATAATTACATCAACCAACAAAACCTGCGCAACAGGGTAAGTTATGTACAAGTATTTGCTACCGACCCTAATGCCAGTATAAGCACAGCCCATACCAGCGCTACCTATTATACTTACGATGTGCATGGCAATGTAAATAGGCTATTACAAGATTATAAAGGCATTGCCCCAATGATGGACGTAAATGCCAGCAATCCTTTTTACAACCAATACAAAACGATCGATTATAGTTACGATTTAATAAGTGGCAAAGTAAACAAGGTTAGCTACCAGCCTAATTTTATTGATGCTACTGGTAAGGAAGTTACCAACCCTGATGCATTTTACCACAAGTACAACTATGATGCCGACAATAAAATTACCGAAGTGTACACCAGCTTTAACCAACTGGTGTGGGAAAGAGATGCCAGTTATACCTATTACAAACATGGACCATTGGCCCGTACTGTATTGGGCCAATTAAATGTACAAGGCATGGATTACGCCTATACTTTACAAGGCTGGTTAAAAGGGGTAAATACCACCGCCATTGGCTACAATACAGCCACTGCTGGCCAATTAGACATGGGTAAAGATGGGGTAATAGCCAGTGCTACCGCCACCAGCCCTAACCCGGTAGCCCTTGATGCATTTGGTTTTGCCCTACATTATTACCACAATACCGCCAATGGGTATAAAGATTATACACCTATTGGAAGTGTAGTTACCAACCCAAACAACACTCCTAGTATTACCACACCAAACTTTGCCCCACCCATTAACCCTACTACCACAAATGTGGGCAATAATATTGGTTTTATGAGTTTATACAATGGCAATATTGGGGCCATGTCGGTTAATTTACCGGGCTTATTATTGGCACCAGCAGCCACTACCAATAGCAGTACTTTGCAGTACAATTACCGGTACGATCAGTTAAACCGCCTTAAAAGCATGAGGGCAATTGAAGGCTTAAACGAGGCCAACAATACTTGGAGCAATGCAGGTGCCGGCGCTCCTTTACAGGTTGATGATTATGCCGAAGACATTAGTTACGACCCCAATGGCAATATACTCAGCTACAAACGCAATGTCAGCCAAAAAGTAGGGGCACCCAATGCCACCAACAATAAAATGGACGATTTACGGTACAAGTATTTTTATTTAACACAAAGTATAAACAGTGCACCCCCAATTAAAAAAGAGTACGACCCAACCGCTCCATTGCCTGCTGATTTTGGCACTTATGCCAATAACCAATTGGCCAGTGTAGCCGATGCTTTGGGCAATCCCAATGCATTATACAACGATATTGGCAACCAAGCCACAGGCAATTATAGCTACGATGCCATTGGCAACCTTACCAAAGATGTAGCCGAAGGCATTACCAATATTACTTGGAATTTGTATGGTAAAATACAACACATAAGCAAGTATAAAAACGAAGCCAATGTAGAAATTGATTACCAATACGATGCCAGCGGCAACCGCATTAGCAAAGCAGTAACCACCAATGGCGGCCAGCCAGTAACCACCATTTATGTACGAGATGCCAGTGGCAATGTAATGAGTGTGTACCAGGCAGGCCAAGCCAATATTAACAATACACAGCTTACCCAAACCGAAATACACTTGTATGGCAGTAGCCGATTGGGC
>JAAFHG010000534.1 GCA_013297585.1 Chitinophagales bacterium | reverse complement strand
CTGGGTTCGTAAAAACAAAAATTACGCCTACTTATTTTGGTAATAATTCAAACGTATGGTGTGGTCAATTAAATACAAAATCTATATTGGTTAATCATTTAAATAATTTTCAACCTCGTATTTTACGAGGGCCTGCTGGTAGTGTAAGCGATGTGTATTTTTTTAATGCCAATAACAATACCCCGCCAGCAACAGCCCCTTCTACTTTGTTAAATGCAAATGGTGTGGCATCAACTGCTGGCTACTGGTTTGGGAAAAATAATGAAAGCTGGACGTTCAGTACCGATGGATATTATAATTTATTATCACAAACAAACAGTATTGGTTTATTAACCGTAAATTATGGTTTTGCAAGATATGGTACAGGTATAAATCCTGTAGCTGATGCAGCACATATTGCTGCAAATTGGGTAAGGTATGATAGAGGTAGAACAAAATATTGGGAAGTAGGTAACGAATGCTTTGGTGATTGGGAAGCTGGATACAGAATTAATACGCTCACTAATCGGGATGGACAACCTGAAATAATCACGGGTGCATTGTATGGTAAACATTTTAAAGTTTTTGCTGATAGCATGCGTAAAGCTGCATTAGAAACTGGGTTTCCAATAAAAATTGGTGCTGTATTATACGATGCAGAACCTGCTGCATGGAATACCAATACTATTAAAACATGGAACAGTGGCTACTTTGCTGAGGCAGGTAATGCTGCAGATTATTATGCTGTTCATAATTATTTTACGCCCTACCAACAAAACTCTACTGTTGCTACCATTTTTGAATCAAGCAATACTGTACCGGCAGCAGTGCTAAATTATGTTAAAGCAGGGATATCAAACGCTGGCCTTCAAGTTAAGCCAATTGCTATGACGGAGTGGAACCTTTTTTGCTCTGGCTCAAAGCAAAATGTTTCTAACATAGCTGGTGTACATGCTGTACTTACTTTAGGCCAATTCATTGAAAATGGATTTGGTGCTGCTGTAAGATGGGATTTGGCTAACCGTTGGGATAATGGTGATGATCATGGCTTATTTAGCTACGATGATGAGCCTGGGGTGGATGCTTGGAGTCCAAGACCAGCTTTTTATTACATGTATTATTTTCAAAAAAATACTGGTGATAGATTGTTGCAATCAACTGTAACAGGTAGTACAGATATAGTAAGCATTGCTACCTCATATACCAGTGGGCAAAAGGCAATAGCCATTATAAATAAGGGAATTGTTGAAAAAACAACAGCCATAAATTTCCAATATTTTACTCCGGGAAGTTTGTTTTATTACTACACACTAAAAGGCGGTAATGACAATGGTGATTTTTCAAGAAAAGTATTTGTAAATGACAATGCTCCAGCAAATGATCTTGCTGGTGGCCCTGCTAATTATACCAATATTTTATACAACAGTACGCTTACTAACAATGGTATTAAAATAACAGTACCTGCAAAAAGTGTGGTATACCTAGTTGTAGATAAAAGATAATGTTTTAATTAAACTATCTACCAAAAGGATACTTTTCAATTTTGCTTTTGGCTTATGATTGGTAGGTATAATTTAAATGTATCATTGAAAATGCTTTTACAGTAATGGTTTTACAATAGCATAAAAAATATTCATGATCAATACCAGCATACATTTGGCAATTAAAAAAATTATGGCTTTAATAATTGGTGCCATAATTACTGTACCAGCAGCTGCACAATCGTTACAAACGATAGATGCAAATGCCACCAAGCAAACAAAAGCTTTGTTCAATAATTTATACAACCTAAGTAAAACCAATATTTTATTTGGCCACCAACATGCTACTGAGTATGGCCATGGTTGGAGTGATGAAAAAGATAGGTCAGATGTGCAATCAGTTGTAGGGTCACATCCTGCCGTTATTGGTGTTGACTTTAGTGGTTTGTCTGGTAAGCCTAGTAGCGAAATAGAAGCCACAAAAAAAAGTTTGAAAAATAACATCGAAGCAACTTATCAGCGAGGAGGTATTACAACAGTTTCTTGGCATTTTAATAATCCCGTTACCAATACCGCATTTTATTGGAAAGATTCATCAAGTGCTGCTGCAGTGCCCATGATCATTCCAGGTGGTAGTTACCATGAATCGTATAAACAAATTTTACAAAATATTGCTTCTTTGGTAAAATCATTGCATGGAAAAGATGGGGAGGCCATACCGTTAATTTTTAGACCCTTTCACGAATTTGATGGAGACTGGTTTTGGTGGGGAGCAAAACATTGTACCAAGCAGGAGTTTACCACTCTCTGGAAATTTACCGTTCAATATTTACGAGATAGTTTACAGGTACACAATTTATTGTACGCTTTTTCACCAGACAATAAGTTTACTACTGAAGCACAATACTTAGAGCGTTATCCCGGTAATGAATGGGTGGATATGGTAGGGGTAGATAATTATGGTGATTGGGGAAGAGATGGAAATTATAACCTTGAAGAAGGAATTAAAAAGTTATCCATCGTTTCAAATTATGCCATAAAAAATAATAAGCTTGCAGCCTTTACAGAAACAGGTTTAGAATCTATTGTAAAAAATGATTGGTACACCTCAGTGTTGTTACAATCTCTACAATCAAATGCATTGCAATTAGCGTATGTATTGGTTTGGCGAAATGATAAAAATAGCCCTACCCATTATTATGCGCCATTTCCTGG
>JAAFHG010000624.1 GCA_013297585.1 Chitinophagales bacterium | reverse complement strand
AAGCCGTGTTGGAGCTGCCACACAACTTATCCACACTCACGTTAGAATTAACGCTGTATATGCCATACCCCTCATTACCAGGGTAAAGGTTAGTAGCGTACTCAAAATTACAACCTCTAACTTTTACACCCGATACATCGCATAAACTTATGTGAGTGGCGGGCGATTGATTAGGACCAATATTACCCGTAGTTTTAAACTGACATTTATCAAACGTACTACCGTTGGGGAAGCTGGAGTAACTCAAAAATGTTACATCGCGCACATTATTAATAAAATTACCATTATCACCTCTAATAATGCCTCCCATGGTGTTCCACATAACAGCATTGGCAGTGTTAGTACGGTGGTTTCTGGCAGCACTAAGTGCTTTAGTTAGCGTTCCATTATTAATAACACGCAAAATACCCTGGTCCACCGCATAACCTGTAATATTATTTACCAATTGGTCTAAATTGGGGTCGCCCTCTACTTCCACGCCATTCCAATTTCCCAGCTTGCTCCAGGTGGTTACTTCGCCTCCATCTATTACCAATTGTCCTTTTTTCTCTACTATTATTTTACCTCCCTTGGGCATGGCCACTCGGCATTTTATGGTAAGTTTTGTATTGGGTTTCACCACAATGTCTTCATACATTTGTATATCAAAATCCCATACCTCGTCGCTAGTTATGTTCCAGGTATTTACATGGTCGCTTTCCACATCTTTGGCATAATCGCGTAAATCGCCTAAACGCATGTGCCGCATGCGCCTTCCCATTTGTATGGGCGATAGCCAAGTATTACCATCTTGGGCTCCCATTATATTGTTGCTTACGTTAATACTATGCTCGTAGCAAGAATTACAGGGTGGGTTGGTGGGTAATAGTATGGGTGGTGGTATTACGGTGGTGGAATAAGGGCATAGCATCATCCCACTAGGAAAAACATCGCTTAAATAATCTACCGTAGCACAGTTTAAGTCTTCTTTACCATTTGGCCCCTCATATAAGTGAAACAAGGCAAAGGCGTGGCTAAGTTCGTGCCGCAAATGATTTCGGAAAAAAATATCACCAGAGCCGTGTCCAACGGACGTACTCACCATGGGTATGTTGCCATAGCCAAAATAATACCCTGCGCCATTATTGGCAATTACAATCGGAAAACCTTCCAGTAATCTACCAGGATAATTTACATCGATGTGTTGAAATTGCTCAAAATTATCTTTTAGTGTATTGGTGTAAGTATAAAGAGTGGTGTTAGGATAAAAATAAATATTGGTAATCTCGTATTGTATTTTAGAATCGGCAATGTAGGGCGATACAAAGTTGTTGGTATAAGTGGTGGTATAGGTAGCGGAGCGGGCTGGCGAAAAACGTTCTGTATTGCCATTCGTAATATCTGCCATATAATTTAACAAAGCAGGCGTGCCACTAATCACGCTGTTGGTATTTTCCCACAAGGCACTGGTACCATCATTTTTTGTAAAAATATGCAGGGTAATTTTAAGTGTAATAGTTGGAGTAGTTGCAGTGGGTATGTAGGTTTGTGGCACTCGGTATTTGGTTAGCCACGCAGTAGAACTGGGGTTGTAGCAGGGTGCTGTTGGTTTATAAAACGGGTTGCTGGTAGGATTAGCAACAGTAGTACAAAAAACTTGTTGCTGTGCTGTAATTTTAAATAAGCTTAATAAAAGTAAGCTTATTAGCAAATGGAGTTTTAATGGTTTCATGGGTTTTTTGGTTTAGAGGTTTATAAATTAAGAGCTAAATAAAAAATGTAATTGCAAGTAAATTCAGTATCTCTCGCACAAAAAACCAAGCGTTAACAGCGATGTAGTTTTAGCGTTTATTTTTGTTAACGTACATTAAAAGTAGTAAAGGCTTTTTGTAATCGCTAAAGGTTATGCATTACCACAACGTTAATTTAGATGAGCATCTGTATTTAACAACACAAAACAATCATCTGCAAAGACAAGCAATTATCTTTTAACAATTCACAATCCAATTTCTGATGTTAAAATACATTATTGTAGTTTTGAAGGCAACAGTTGTTGTAGGATAGCCTTTTAAACTTTTAAACCCTTGAACTTTTTGAACCCTTTACGCAACATAAACTCCTGTTCTCGGGGGATAGCCTTTTAAACTTTTAAACCCTTGAACTTTTTGAACCCTTTACGCAACATAAACTCCTGTTCTCGGGGATAGCCTTTTAAACTTTTCTCTGTTCTTGCTATCTCAACGTCAGTTCTTGCTGCTAAAAGTTCCGTTCTTGCAATCTACTGCTTCGTTCCAGCACTCTAT
>JAAFHG010000005.1 GCA_013297585.1 Chitinophagales bacterium | reverse complement strand
GCCATTCATAAAATGGTTTGGCACTACTTTACTTTTAATTATACCACTATCTATGTAAGCTAATGGTACATTTAAAAGAGCAAATACTATGTAGATGCTACTCTCCAACTAATCCAATTATTACTACCATAACAGCCATTCCCAAACCATACCAAAATGGGTACTTCCAATCTATTAAAGTGTTTGTTTCTTTAGCGGTTATAGATGCTTTGTATGCACTAAATGCAAATACTACAATACCAGATATAATAGAAATCAAAAATGTTGTTTTTGTCATTTCTTTGTTGTTTTATTAATAATAAAATAAAGACCGATTGCTGCTACTGCACACAATGCGACTGCATATAGTTGAAGTAGCCATATCGGTGTATTGTTAAACATCTTTGTTTGTATTTTCTGTTGGTTTGTAATCAACTGTTGTTTTAGCTATTGCAGCCGCTACTATGCCAATTACTACCAAATTTTTGCACAATACTTCTACCCATGGGAATAGAGTATAAGTAAAATCTGTAATGACCGCTTTACCAATTGGCTCTGCCATTAATGCTGCACCTGCGCCAGCCGCCACCGATAGGCTAATGTTTATTAATTTCTTAAAAAATTTTGGTGTTGGTGATTTTACACGCTGCCAAAATGTTAGTTTTTTCATAGTGTTTAATTTAATGTTAAAGTACCGTAACTACCCATGTGTTCGCCTGTCTTTTTATTTTTAAGATGAAAGGCTAATCCATGCACTTTTATAAACTCATTATCAGATTGAAAAGTATAGATTTCATCAAAAACTCTTTTTTCTAATACCGAAGATTGCCATGCCTTGCTTATCCTATCCCTATCTATTTGTATTACATTGCTAACCCATGCACTACCTAACATCTCGCTTTCTGTACGTCTTACCATTTTGCAAAGTGCTGGGCTAACGTATATTGCAGCACCATTGTTATCACTATACCAAAAGGCTACATTTTGACTGTTTAGCATGAATTTTTGCCGTTCTTCAAATGTATCAAACCTAGTTTCAAAATGGTCAAATCGCTTTTCTAAATCTTGCTGTCCGATTACTAACTTATCTACTTTATCCATTAAAGTAGAACCTCCGTTATTGTAGAACTGCTTAAATATAACATTCAATTTATCAAATGCTTCACTCGCCTTTTTTTCGCTTTCTAACCGCAATTTTTCTTTTTCTTTTCTTAAATTATAACTTTTTTTTAAGTATAAAAAAGGATATTTATATAAGAACCCAATTGCTGCTATTGATGCCGTTATTATAGGGGTAAGGTTTGATGAAGTCATTTAATAAAATTTTACACCTTTCAAAATTAGTAAATTATCTTCTACAATTGGCAACGATATTTGTTTTAATACAATACTACTATATGGCTGCAATGTGTATGAAGTGTAATTATTGCCCCTTGTATCTGCCCATACACCGCTTAAAGCCGTTGTTGTTGCTACGTTTGAAGCATTGTAGAATATTTGGAAGTTGCCAGAATGTGAACTACTATTTGCATCAAATAAAGTATATGTTTTCCATTGTGTTAAATTCATGCTGGGTGGGTCGGTGAAGCCATCTGGAGTTGCCGAAGCGTTTTGGTGGTAGTACCAATCAAATTGTGCTGGTATATCCGACTTGTAACTGTTGCTGTCAATTATGCCTATTGCTCTTATATCGTTCTGAATGGTAATTGCTGGGCTGTCTAAACGAGCGTTCCAATAGAATAAATTAGATTGGCTATTGTAGAATACATTGTCCTTTATATCCGTTGTTCTAAATTGCTTCGCTGGGGGGTCATTGAATCGCTGCATACTTATGCCAATTGGTACATTAAAGAACGTGTTTTTGCGTAGTGTAATATTAACCGAATTATTAAGAAAAGCCCCTGCGCTTGAACTTATACATGTGTTATTGAAAAAATAAACATTGTTAGTACCACCATCGCAATATATTGACCTCGATTCATTGCTTGTTGGGTTGTTTGTTCCTGCCCCTGCACCGATACCGTTTACAATGATGTTATTAGTTATTTGCCTATTTGAATAAGTTGCTGCACCATTATTTGCCCAACTGTAGATACCGCCTCCGTCATCAAATACTTTACAATAATTGTTTATGAAGTTCTTATTTATTAAAATGTTGTTGCCTTGATATTGAATAGCGTTGTAGCCTGTATTCTGTACGCTGTTTAATTCTATTGTACAATTATCTCCGTTTTGTTTAATGCCGTTGTTGATGTCATCTCCACTGCCGCCCATACCTACTACATAGCCAATATTATTAAGTGTGTTACCACGTATTACTGTGAAATTTGCAATTTGGTTATTTACAAATATGCCATTGCTGTAGTTATTTGTGATAGCATTATTTAATATATTTGTGTTGATTATATTCCATATGTAGATTCCTGTACCCCCGTTGTTGTTTAGCACACAATTTTGTACCGTTACATTATTACCATTCTTTGCGTAGATACCATAAACATTGCTACCTTCTACTTGTATGCCATCTATTGTTATGTTTGTAAATGATCCAACGTTTATAACAGTATCAAATTGGCTGTACTTAACTACTTGAGTTGCTGTGCTGCCAAAGTACATACTCAATTGTTTGGTCGTTTTGTTTAAAAACCATTCGCCTACTGCGTCTAAAGTACGTACATCGTCTTGAATAAAGTAACCATAACCTGCAATGCCAGGATAAGTATTAACTGTTGGTGGATTTGTGTAAGTTATTGTACTACCTATTGTATTTGTAACGTGGTTTGTAATTGGGCAAATATCCGCTATCCATCGAACTTTACGAATAACTGCTTTAGCACCTGTCCAATTTGGTGTGCCGCTTAACTGATTATCCGTTATTGTCAATGTTCCTCTACTCTCAAAGTTCAAATAGTCGTTGTTTGGGAATCTTCCAATTGCTACTTGTACACCGTTAACCGTTACGTTATTTAAAGTACTTTTAGCTGTTGTATTTACCTGCCATACCCCTGCTATGTTGTTCCCAAATGCCCCACACGTTGCAAATCCTGTAATAATTGGTAAATTTCCTGTACCGTAATTGGCAACTGTGATATTATTTCGATTAATAACCAAACTGCCAAAAAAAGAGTTGCCTCTATTGAACAAAATACGGTCATTTGCTGCAAATGTAAAGCCGTTTGCCTTGTTAATTGATTGCCACGCTGTAGAAGGACTTAACCCATTTGCTGCATCATTACCTGCGTTGCTAACATAGTAATCCGTTGCAAAGCAATTAATTGAAATTATCAATAATAACAGTGTTATTAATTTTGTCATGGTTATAGTTTTTTAATTGCCTCTCTAAACGCTTCTAATAGTAGTACTTTAGTTATTGTATTTTCTAATTTACCTTCAACTATTGATGTTCTTGCGCCATTGGCTGTTATTAATTCTAACATCTTAACTAATATTGGCTCAACTTCTTTTGTAGAAAATCTTTGTTTAAAATAATTTGTATCTATTCTTATTGACTTGCCATTTGCGATTAATCCTTCTTCTGCTTTAACGCTATCGCTTGGCTTGTTTTCAAGTGCTTTTACCCTAGCTGCCAATGAATTTAATGAGTTTGTTAAGTTGGCAATTTGAACTGATTTAACGGCACTGTCCGCTTTTAAACTCGCTATTTGTGCTGCTTTAATTGCAGTATCACGTTGTAATCCTTCTATTTGCCTACGTCTGTCACCGTTATTAGTAAATAGGATATTGATGTTATCACCAAAACTTTTGTTTAAAGTAAATTGCCTTTGCCATGCGCTGTCATATTCTGTTCTACGTATTTGGGCATCTGCACCAATAGAACTAAATAAAACAATAATTAATAATAATTTTTTCATATTTATATTTTTATCTTGAAGTTGTTAATCGACCCTCAACAAGCATGGCATCAAAGTTTACCGTTCTTGAAGTTGTGCCTATTGATTTATTTTGTAAAAATCCCCAACCCAATTGCCTACTTGTACCGTTTGGAATATTTGTTGTAATCGTTCCCGCACTTACATCATTTATAAAATACTCCACACTTGAAGCCCCTGCATTTACAACTATTTTTAACTTATACCATGTGTTTGCTACTACTGCTGTAGATGTTGTAGTGAATGTTCTTGTACTATTGCTTGACGTTACTATTTGCCAATTCGCCGATACCGCACTGCCTGTTGAAGCACCACCTTCATCATACAGAAAATATATACCATCCGTTTGATTTGCCGCCGAATTATTATCGATAAATCCTGCGAGTAACTGATACCTTTCTACGCTTGTAGATAATGTGGGAACTTGTACCATTGTCTCATAAGTCCATACACCACCACCCAATGTTGTAGATGTATTTGGCGTTGTTAAAGCATGCCTACCTGTTGCTGTTGTGCCTGTGTTAGCGTTATAAATACCTGGCCTTCCTGCTTCACTATTCATTGTGAATCCTGCACCTGTACCGCTTGAAGTAGCAAATAGTTCACTACTGTTTGTTACTGTTCCGAAACCGCTTATAAAGTCAGTAAAAAAACGATAATAGTTATAATAATTGCCGTCAATTCTTGTATTAATTCTATTTGAAAGGCTTGCTGTATCTGCTGAATTAAGTTTTAAGTTTAACGCCGTTTGTTGTGCTGTTGAAACTGGTTTATTTATATCAGATGTATTATTTACGTTACCTAAGCCTACCATTGTTTGAGTAATGCCTGAAACCGTACCTGTGAAGGTTGGGCTTGCAATATTCGCTTTTAAAGATACATCTGCACTATCTGCTACCGTATAATCTCTATCGTAAAATGTGTACACCCTATTTGCTGTTAAAGGTCTGCTATTTAAAGTACGGCTAAAGCCTAAAGATGAAAGCCATGATAGTTTGCCTGTAGCATCTGCGTATAGCTTTACTAGCCCACTTGTAGGGGCTGTAGGTGCTGTACTTTGTGCTGTTAATCCTAAGAAACCTGTACCATTGGTTGCAGAAAGATAACTACCGCCTGTTAATGGGTAATAAGTAGTTGCGGCTGCCGAAGATAAAAGATAAGGCGAAAGGCTGCTTGATGTAATGTAGTTATTGGGATTAGTTGCATTGTACGGCGTGTACCCTAGTATCGTTGGTACATCTAAAGACAATGATAACGTTGGCGTAGTAGTAGCATTTGTTACCGTACCTGTTATGCCTGTTGTATTAGTGAAGTTGAATTGGGTTACTGTGCCGTTTGCTCCACCGATATTTGTTCCGTTTACTTTAAAATTACCTGTTACATTCACATCTCCATTTACATCTACTGTGTATTGTGGGGATAAAATACCAAAACCTGTTTTGCCGTTTTTATTAACGTTTAAAGCATTGCTTCTTGTAGGGTCTGAAAATCCATTACCTACTATAAATAAATTATTAGTAATTGTAGTGTCATTATATTTACCTATAACTAAAGAAGCTGTGTCTTTTGAAATAGAATATATACCCATAGCTGTAGAATAAATACCACTTGCTGCTGTATATTGTCCACTTGCTACAGAATTTTGTCCACTTGATAATGTATTATTACCCATAGCAGTTGAATTATTTCCACTTGCTACAGTTCCGTTTCCAGTTGCTAAAGAATGACTCCCACTTGCAACCGTTCCATAACCCATTGCTGTTGAATTATATCCGCTTGCTGTTGTATTAAACCCCATAGATGTAGAATAACTCCCACTTGCAACCGTTACATAACCCATTGCTGTAGATACAATTCCATCTGCTATATTAGAATTTCCCAAAGAAATTGATGAATATCCATTGGCTATTGAAGATTCCCCAATAGCTAATGAAAAATCACTATTTGCTACCCCACCCGCCAATGCAACATTATTAATCAACCCTAACTTACCTATTTCTGCATTATTAACTTTTAACACTAAAGGCATAGCATCACTAGTTCCTAAATAATTTAAAGCACTATCTGTACCACTATTACCATTTAAACCCCATCCTATTATTGGCTGCCCATTAACCCTATACTGCCCTGTTACATTCACATCTCCTTCTACATCTACTGTGTATTGGGGAGATAAAATGCCAAATCCTGTTTTGCCGTTTTTTAGCATGGTTAAAGCGTTACTGCGATTGCTTGGATTTGAACCATTACCTATTGTAAATAGTTTATCTAATGGGTTAAAAAAAATATCACTTATGGGATTGATAGTATCATTATATATTCCAATGGAAGTTTCACCATAAGACTTTGATTTTGAATCTATACCCATTGCTGTGGATGTATAACCACTTGCTATTGAACCAATACCAATAGATGTTGAAACCTGCCCACTAGCTACTGTGCCGCTACCCATAGATGTTGAAAATACACCACTTGCTATAGAATTTCCCATAGATGTTGAAGCAAACTCATTTGCTTGTGAATAGTAACCTAAGGCTGTAGAAAAAGACCCATTTGATGCGGAACCTAGTCCGCTTGCTATAGAAAAATCTCCATTTGCTATACCACCAGCCAATGCTACATTGTTCTGTATTCCAAACCTTCCAACCTGGCTTCCGTTTACCTTTAAAATCAAAGGCTGATTATCACTTGTACCCAAATAATTAACCGCACTATCTGTACCACTATTTCCATTAATACTCCACTTGCTCAAATCATTTGTAACTAACGCTGCTTTTTTAAGTACTCCTAATTCCCAAACTGCTACACTATCTACATTTGTAGTAATAGGTGGTACATTCTTAATTTTTAAATTGGAAAAATCTGCCGTATGTTCTGTATTGCTTTCGCTGCTTAATTTCAAATAAGTATTACCTCTGTTTTGAAATGTATGGGATTTGCTTATATCATACACCCCTGCTGCCACACCACTACCTACGCCATAGACTGCCCCATTAAAATTACCTGCTATTACTGCCCTTGAACTATTCAACGCAATACTACTTTGTGTACCGCTTCCTAAATTATTACCTATACTTAAATTGCTTTGTGTACTATCATAAATAAAATTCGGCGACTGTTTTAAAGTTGCCCCTTTGGTAAAAACAACCGCATTATTTACATCTTGTAATTGTAGCCCATCCAACTGCCAATTTCTTACATACCCTACTGCATTAAACGTATCGTTCTTATCTTTTTTTGTTAGGTATAAGTAGTTAAGTGCTATTAGCCTATTAACATTCGCTGTATCAAATCTGAACCTTGTTGTGTATTGTCCACTATCACCTAGTACAATACCCTTAGCCAATGCACTATCCTGCCAACTATAAGATATTTTTATACGCTGTTTACCAAGGCTATCATAAGGCTGCAAAGGCCATGTTAATCCAAAGCTATCTTTTTCTAACTGCCCACTACTTAACTTCCACGTAGTGCCATCCCATACAAAAATATTACCATTCTTATATGAAATTGCGCCGCTATCCTTCCGTGCAACCTGTGGCAAACCGCCCTTTAAAATCATTACCCCCTTTATAATGCCGCTTTTCCAACTCAAATAACTATTGACATCTTGAAACAATGCCGTACTATCATAGTACTTTATTTGTCCAAAACTTGAAAAAGCCAACATCAATAACCCAACTAAAATTTTTACTTTTTTCATTTTTTATATTTTTCTCATGTATACTACTCCGATATTCTTTACCCTATTTTCAGAACTTGCAATTGCATTGCCTGCTGTATCTACAACGTCACTTGTTAAGTCCGTAAATCCTGAACCTGTGCCACCGTATTGGCCAATATTCCTTATAACCTTACCCCTGCCAAATAACAACGTTAACAATGTACCTACTGCACCCTCATGCTTATGGCTCTTTACAGCATCTAACTGAACTCCACCTGGATAATCATATAATCTATCTGTATCACTGCCAAAATTATTAAAATCTTTTAACCCACGTTCAGAAATATTTTGCCCATTTGGCCATCTAAATTGTGTACCTGCTGTATTTTTTACAAATAGTCCATCTTTTCCCAATGGCCTTATACCTGTTGCCATCACTATATCGTCTGTAATTACTCTACTAGCACTTAACACGTTATTAATCCACCACCATAATCTTGGATAATCCGCTGCATTCGATATTGTATTATCCTCTGAATGCCAACCTGCCTGTAATTCGTACCCTGATGCCATTCTACTACCTACATCCACACCTTTATATTCATCTATTACCTCCCAATATGACTGGCCACCGTTTGTAATCTTCTTTAAAAGCAATTTTTCACCCTTACTAACCCAAAATTCACTAAATAAATTACTAGAAGTCATAAAACCATTGTAGTTAATTCTATCTGCCCCATTTGTTAATATACGTACTTGTATAGCTACTCCACCACAAGAATTATCAAAATAAAACCCAATATCCTCTGGAACAACGGCTAATAATGGCAATGTAATTACCTGTGTTGATACACTGCCAACACATCTTAATCTTTTTTGAACTTCACTTGATAATAATGTCCTTGTAGACTCTGTTATGTTTAAATTGCCGTTATACAAACCACCTGTTATAGTTGGTGTTGAAGTGCTTGATACCTTGTATGTAATCTCAACTATTAAAACCTCGGCTGTTGATAAGGTAGTGCCGTTTACTATCGTTACCGTGCCTAAAACATTATCTGTTACATATTCATCCGTTGGTCGTAAATATCTAAATCCTTCTTTAAATACCCCACTGATGTCTTTGCCTACCAAATAACTGTCAGTAATTACATTGGCACCGTCTATTGGGTCTGATGGATTGCTACCCCCACACAAATAAAACCTACGCTCGCTTATTGTATCCCCTGTTAAAGCATTTACCAATAATTCTAAAACTAATGTACCAACTGCCACATTTGTTGCAGCATCATAATACCTAATGTAGTAATTTTCTACGTCTAAATTAGGTATTACAAAGTTCAAATTTGTAATTGGCACATCAATCCAATCCTCCCACACAACAACGCTTGGTGTTGACACCTTACTAGCTGTTACATGTATATAATTTGTGTAGTTAACTACGCCTAATGTGACCTTTAAATTTACCATTTTAATCTATTTGAATATTATGTACCGGTACAGTGTTATTACTATTTTGTGTGCCGGTATCTCCAAATACGGCTGCATCCACAATAATAGTTGAAATTATCTTTTTAGTTGGGTCGCCATCTATTAACATTACCTTACTATTTCGGTTAATACCTTCCTCAACATTCAATTTAAGCCCTCTCAATGGATAGCCTTCTTCTTGTACAAATTCTAATTTTGCGTTTTCGGCAATACAAAAACTTTTGTTATCTATTAAAACGTTATCACATGCCCAAATACGGTTAATCAAGTCTATTGTGTCATCGCTTATACCTAATTCATTACTGAAATAAACGCTGTATTGCCTGCCTATTTTACTATTTAAAAGTGTTGGATTATAACGTTGGTCTTTGTAATATTCATCCTTTCTAGTTGGCTCAAATTGGGCAAAATGGCCAAAACATCTGAACTGAAATTTTATACCTGTTTCAAAAATTACGTCTTGGGTAAAACGACTGTTTGAATATTCAATACAGATACTTTCAGTTATTACTTCACTGCTAATATTTTGGCAATCGCTTATGTAAATCTTTTGTAATGGGCCATCGCTGCCAGCCGTTATCTTAACCCTATAACAACCACTCGGTACACTGGCCAAACTCATTGCTACTTCATAGCTGTATGTTCCTAATTCAAATTTATTTGGCAACCCTACCAATGCTGGCAATGTTATAACAGATTGTCCATATTCATCAATCAATGATACTATTATTGGGTCGATATTAGATGTGAACTGTAGTTTTATTATGTCGGTATCTTGCCAAATTTGGTCATAATCAACTTTAGGCTGCCAGCCGTACAACCTTTTTGAAAATTCAAAGTCATCAAAATGCTTAGTGTAATACTTATCAAGCACTACTTTATCCACCTCATAAAATCTTATGGGGTTTATAAACGGTATATATAGTTTATTAACCATAGTAATCAATTAATTTAGTTAAATCCTGATTGATGCTTAACAATTGATAAGATTGCTCTTTTCTACTACTTGGGGCAATACTTACCTTTTGTAATATGCCAAAATAATAGTTGCCATCAAAATGGAATCTAAATACTTGCAAAGGGTTTAAATTTAGCAAATCTATTAAATTATTAGGTGCCGGAACATCAAAGTCAAACAATATGGGTAAAAAAAACTTTGTTCCAATAGCAGCAACACTTATTGGGTCTTTCTCTACAACACCGTTGGCAACCATCTTATTATTTTTATCGGAACTTTTGTAATCAAATACTAATGTGTTGGCTAAGTACATACTACTACTAATATAATCACCATTGCGTAATAAATTACGCTTTGGCGAAAGAAATATATTAAATACTGTAGAATATTCTACTAGCCCAGTTACAGATGTGTTTAACGTTCTGTCAAGTTCGTATATTTCCCCAAATGTTGGGTCAAGTGTTGGGGATCCAAATTGACTAACATGCAACGCAAACAATGTATTATCTGATTTGTAATCTGTTGAATCTTTGTTTTCAGTTGTTATTCTTATTTTTTCAATCTCATAACAAGATGCTTTTATTTTACTAATTTTATCTAATTTTTGAGGGGATTTTGTAGTGCCAACCGAAAAAAGAAATTTACAATTAAACTCTTCGTTACCATTCAAAACACCTATCTCATTGCTTATTTCGGGATAACCTATTTCAATTTCATTTATTAAATAATCTTTGGCAACGTTTACCCTAAAATTAGTAGGCTCTGATAAATCAATGTAGTTAACTGTATCAACTAAATCTTTTTTTTCGCCAAAATCAATCTTATTAATTAGGTCAATCAATCCAACACTATCTATACTATCCCAGAATTGAAAAAAGTCGTTAAAACTTATTTTCATGTTAGTATTAGGTAAGCCTCTCAATGAATTACCACAGGTAATAACTAATTGTTTATACTTATTAAAATAAGCTGATACTGCCGCCGTGTATGCACCTTCTGTTACCTTATTTATTAATTTTTCAAACAAATATTGTGGCCTAAATGCTTTTACAAATGTAGTAGGGTGTATATACTTATAGCTATAATTGAAATAATTATCTGATGTACTATTATATGTAACTATTAATGTACGAGCACCCCCAGCACCATCAATAGTACTAAATCCGTATAAAAAAAGCTTTTCACCTTTTAAAATATTAATACTTGCCGTACCTTCTACTAGATAACTTCTGTTTAAAGCCCCTACTTCGTTCCTGCTTTCAAAAATAATAAATCTATTTGTTACAAAACCATTGGGTGGAACAGATGCAACAACTATTCTAAAGAATTGAGCAGGATTTGGTGTGTCTATCTGATATAATGTAAAATCTATTTTATATGAAAAATCTATTACACCATCTATTGTTGAATCAAGCAACCATTCATCGCTAGCTAAAAGTTCCACATTATTACCGCCATATTTTACTCTTTTTGTAGCTTTTTTACCACCAACAAAAGGAGCATCTTCTTGTATAATCTGTGTTTCTAAAGTATGATTTCCAATATCAAAATTTGGGTCATTTCCTTGATTGAATCCATTTGATATGAATGTATCTACCTTATTTAATAATTTTATCCCATCCATTTTTACATTGATAGCTTCCGGCACATTCATTGGTAACTCGTACACAGTACCCTCATTGGCTTTCAAATATTTAGCTAGGCCATCTTCAAGTGTTGTACAATTAACCTTTGCCCCTGCATGGCTGTATGTACTTAAATCAACTTCACCTCTATATATTTGCTTATACCAATATCCATAATCTACACCAGGCACATAGTGTAATTCCTGCTTAGCTATAATCAAATAAACACTTTCTTCAATTCCGTATTTTAGCATTATGCTTTTAATAATAGTAGCACCATCTCCTACGTAAGATAATGGAATAGATACGCTTCTATCTATACCCCAATACTTTTTATTTCTGATATTCTGAATAGATATATCATTCCATCCATCGGGGCTAAAAACTAATGGGTAAGCCTTATTACTTTTAGTTACCATTCCGTCGGTATCTATTTGCCAAAAGCTACGGTCTTTTGCTTGCAGAAAAAATATGTAATCTTGACCTTGCATTACCAATTAGTAGATTGATTGATGTAATTTGTTTCATTTGCGCCCCACTTCCAAATTGCTTGCATTCCTGCATTACTTGAATGTAAGTGTAACTCTTTTTTACTTGCAATTTTATTTAATATAGATGTTTGTTTTTTAATTTCAATACTTAAATCTATTGGCTCTATTACCTTTGGCTTATTTACAAACATTCTATTTACATCATTCTCTGCACCCTTACTCATCATTTTCATCCATGCGCTTGCATCTGGGTGTATAATATCGTCTTTGCCAACGTAGGTTAATGTGTCTTTTGATGGTGTAATCTCAAATTGGCCATTGCTCCTTTCGATAATTTCCTGCCTACCACCATCACCTACTACCGCCATACCTTCATAATTGTTTGATGCACTTTTACCGCTTTTAAACCTTGGTATTGGTGTTGCAATGGCAACCGCTAATTGTGCTGCACCAGCTACACCTGCTAGTATTGCCCTTGCTACCTTAGTATATGGGTCACCCTCTGTATATGCCTTGATAACTGCTTGAGTCGTGTTTAAAATAATATTAAATATTGCCGTTGCCTTTTGAAACTTAGCCTGTTGTAGCTGTATTTCTCTTTCTCTCCTTGCAAACGCTTCTTTTTGCGCCGCTAAACGTGCATTTACTATTGCTATCTTAGCTGCTTTATCTTGTTCACTGGCCGTTGACTGATTTATAATTTCAATATCCCTTGCTGCTTTTTTCTCGGCTGCGTCTTGCTCGTCCCTTATCTTATTCTTTTTTGTTTCAGCATCGGCATTTAATAAACCGCCAACAATTTCAAACACTTGACTTGAAACTTGCTTAATTCTATCTATGCCGTCAAGTGTTGCTTTCAACTTATCTGCTTCTTTTGCCTTAACAAAATTTGCAGTTTCTGCCGCTAGTTCCCTTTCTAATCTATTTAATTCCCTTAATGCTTCAGCTTTCTTTTCTGGACTTAAAAACGATAGTTCAATTAATTTCTTTTGATATTCAACTTCATTTTGAAGGCTCTTAATTTGATAATCAAAGTCAAGTGCCGCCCTTTTTTTGTTGTATTCTTCTTGGCTTAATGTACCTTTTGCAAATCTTTGCTCTAGTGCATCAATCTCAATTTGGTAATTTTCATCTGTGATAGCTTTAGTTTCAACTTTGTTTGCTTCTAAATCGTCCAACTTCTTTTTATTAGCTGCATCTAATGCAGCCGCTTCCTTTTCTTTTGCTTTTTTTTGGGCTTCACTTATTTGTACGGCAATATCATCATTAATTTTTAGGATATTATTACCATTAATTGTTTCTATCAACTCCTTTTCTTTGGCCGTTTTTTTAATTTCTACAATAACGCCATTTCTTATTTCTTTTTGGGCTTTTATTTGGTCGGCAAATTCGATTGCTTGTATGTTTTTTTTCTGTTGCCCAATATCATTAATAGCCTTAATCTGTTGATCCAAAGTACTTTGGTCATTGGCTAGTATTTTTTCACTTTGCCTTATTGATTCGTTTGCCCTTTCAATTGCTAAAGCCTTAATAGCATCGTTATTGCGCTTTTCTAAATCTAACTGCCTTTTTAAAGCATCATCATTTGTTTTTTCTTTTGCCTTAGTTCCTGTTTTAGTTTCTGTTTTGGTAACAGTTATATTTAAGTCTTTGCTTTTTGTTTCAGCTAAAGTTGCTAACCTTGTTGCCTCTGCTTTTAATGCTTCTTCTGTTTTTTTTGCTTCATCTTTTGCTTCTTTTACGCCTTGCTGTTGCTTTTTTGTTGCTGTTTCAAGGGCTGCCGAAGTTCCAAAAATGCTGGCTGTTGCAAAAGTTTGAATTTTCCCGAATGTTGATACTTGATCTTCTTGTGCTGCCGTAATTCCTTTGGCTGCTGCCTCTGCACTTTTTGCAAACAATGCATTGGCTTGAGCCTTCAACCCCATTATCTCAATGTATGTAGCTGCCTTGCTATTGTACAATGTTTCTGCTTCATCTAGGCTCTTAGCCTTACCAAATGTATCGCCTAAAGTTTCATTGTAAATCTTCAATGCTTCATCCTTGCTTATAACTCCCTCTTTTGCCTGCGTAAAAGCCAGCCCTACTTTATCTGTTTGTTGTATTGCATCTTGAGCTCCTTTTTTGTAATCTTCCAAAGTTTCATCATAAGCCTTAGTAGCTACTGTAGCACCTGTTACAGCGTCTTTAATTTTACTGAAATTAGCTATCAATAACCCAATACCAATAACTACTGCACCAAATCCAATAGTTGCTAATATAGCCCTTAACCTTGCACCAGCGGTTGCAGTACCATCCATTGCAATACTTACCTGTGATTGCGCTAAAGCATATAACTTATTAGCTGCCGTTCCCCTTGTAGTTAATTCATTAGCTATACCCTTTACCCCATTGGCAACTGATTGAACCGCTACTAATGTCTTTGTGGCCTCCGCTGCATCTTCTTCACTTGCTCCAGCCAATACCGCTGCACCAGCAAATGTTTGAAAGGCATCGGCTGCAAATGTTACACTGCCAGCAAACAAATCAAAGCCCCTAGTATCACTACTTAATGCCTTAACCTCCGCCTTGGCATCCCCTATTTGGTCGGTTAATTCTGCTAATTGTTTACGTAAATTATTGGCTGCTTCACTATTACCTAACCCATTGCGTTCTAAATCAATTAAAGATTTAGTAAAAAATCTTACCTCGGCTGTAGCATCACCTACCTTACCTGCTATGTTTAAAAATTTTGGCTGTTCGGTTATCCTAGCAAATCCTTCAACTACCGTCCTACTTTGTTCAATTTGCTTATCTAATTGGGCTAAAGCCGCTGTTGATTGACTTACGCCACCTTGGCCACCACCACCTGCAAAGCCTGCAATAACTGTCTTGTTATTACTAGCACCGCCGCTTACTGCTGGGTTAAATTGCGCTCCTGCATTTTGTACCCTTATTCTTGTTTTTTCAAGTTCCTCAAGTTTCTTTTTTTCTTTTTCAAGTGCATCAACAATAATCTTAGCCGAACCTTGGTAATTACCTACATTTGCAGCCTGCTTTTCTCTTGATGTTCCTGTTTTTACTAAAAAAGAATTATACTTTTCAATCTTAGATACCAATACTTCATATTGTGCCGCTTCGTCTTTATTTAAAAGATTTAGTTTGTCCTTTTGAATAGTTAGCAACTTAATTTGAGCCGCCGCCCTCTCTCTTGTTCCTATTTGTGCTTGTTCCGCTGCTACTTGAGCCTTTATTTCTTTAGTAGTTTTTTGTGTTTCTACATTATTTGCTTGCGTTTGTCTAAAATAATCACTGTTCAAAGTAGCCAATTTAGCTTCAGATTTAAACCTGTCATCAACTACTTTGTTAACGGCTTTTACACTTTCAACTAGCCTTGCATTTGCCTTTATTCCTTGTTCAGTTGATGCTGTAATATCTTTTAATGAACTACTGCCATTAACTTTAATATCTGCACCATTAATAGTTTTAAATAGATTGATAATTTTAGTCAATTCACTCTCTATAAATTCGGTATCTTGTCCAAATTTAGCCCTATCAACATACTTATCTATTAATTCTTCACTCATTTGTTTACTGTTTTTAAACTTTCAACATACTCCTTATATTGCTTTAACCTTGTAGCATACTCCATTACTGTTATAGTATCTGAAATATTATATTTAGCATGATTGCTCAACTGTATCATTACACTAATGTAATACGCCCTATCTTGCTTTACTACTCCGTTTTTACTTTCTTTTTCCTTTAAAGCATACAACTGTAATAACTTTAAATCTAGTTGTATTTTAATTGCAGATGCCCTATTTAAACATCTGTCCAACTCCTTTAAATATTGCGATTCATCCCGAAAATTAAATTTAAAATTTGTACCTAATAATCTATTTAGTTCTTCACAAAGATACTTTGAGTATGCCACCCTTAGTATTCCATCTACACCACATAATGAGATTATTTGTTGATACTTATTTGTTAGTTGTCCAACTGTTAAAAAAAGATTTTTATATACGCTGTACTCACTGTTGCCTATCGCCTCTGTGTATTCTTGTAGTATTTTAAACCATGCCATTTGTAGCTGGCTTATTGGTGCGGCTCCGCTTATTATTAAGGCGTTGTAATCTTCATCAACTATGCAATCAATGAACTTATTTAGTGGTAATTTATTGATGCTTTGATATATATTCAATGGCTGTTGCTCCGACCGGTATTGTGTCGATAAATCCGTGCTGCCAACGTCCGTTATATTTCCATATTGCTGTTGTCCGTCCATTTTCTTTTGAAAGTTTTATTGCCAATTCCTTTTCAATGTTGTACAACTCTTTTTTCCATTCTGCTTTTTGTTCACATCTCCAACACTTATCCATTTGATCTAAATTTTAACCCTATTGCCCTTGTAATTGAACTGTTTAATTCTGGCCGTAAATGTTCATTTAGATACTTAACCCTATATTCTCCCTTCGTTCCAAATATTGGGAAATACCTTTCTGTTTCAGTTAACAATTCGTTTTTATCGTCTGAAGATTGAGTAACGATATTATCACCTTCACGTATTGATGTTATGCCTGCTTGAAATGCACCCGTATCAAGTAATCTTATAGGGCCAGGCGTTTTACCAAATTCCTCTACTGACCTTTTAGAATATAAAGGCATTGCTTCATTGTCTGCGTTTAACCCTTCTTTTAGCCGTTCTCTATTAATATCGGCCAACTCTTCCGCTGTATTATCAATAGCATTTTCAATTAGTACCTTAGTATCTAATTTTTTAACTTTTTGATATAAGCTGTTTATTGTCATTTTTAAGTAAGCGGAGGTTTTTTAGTTCCTCCGCTTTTGATTTTCAAAGGATTAATTATTTTAAACGCTTCAATTAACTGTTCTTTTGAAAGGCCATGATGTGATTCATGCTTTAAAAATTCAGCTTCACTTTTCCCTTTCCAAAATTCTAAATTAAAAGTAACATTTTCAAATGTCATATTCCTATTTTAATAGTGATTAAATTTTGTTTGCAAATAACTTTCTACCTGCCCTATTTCAGTTGGCGTTAACGTTCGGTTATAGATTAAGGCCATTGCTATCTGCTTATTACCTTGTGCGCCCCCTAATGTTTTAAACAACTGTATTGGCGTTGCAGTAAAACTACCACCACTACTTGCCGTTTGTTGCTCTAATCCATTATTGATTGATATAGCATTTGTAGTGCCATCATAAGCCAATCGAATAGACTTAAATATATCTTCGCCTACTACATCTGTACTACTTGCGTAAGCAGTTGAATTTATCGCCCCCCTTATTGATGCTAATAGCCCTGTAGTAGTTAACCCTCTTTGTATTTGAAAGTTAACTGAGCTTCCTGCTCCAATAAATACGCCGCTTGAATCAAAATTAGTTGCACCATTATTCAAAGACTGCTTACCAACAATAAATATTGTACCACCAGTTGACATATTAGGACAATTAACAGATGTTGACATTTTAGCTAACAAACCATAACTACTGATTGCAGGCAACCCATTAATAGCAGATGTAACCGTTGTTGGTTCTTGACCTGTTGTAGCTACAAACGTTCTATTATTTCCACTTTGGTCTGCCCATGCTGTTACCGATGTTCCACCGGTAACGCCTACATTAGCATCCCACCATCCCCAAAGCCCTGATATATCGGTGGGTACAAATGAGGTCATAAGTGGTCACTTAGTCAAAATAACTGGTATCAATTCGGTTTCTGTTACATCTGCTGCATCTAATACCGATGGTATTGGGCCGCTTAATTTGATTTTAGCACCACTAGCCAAAGCCGTATAAGCAGTATTATCAAACGTCACTGTTAATGCCTTTAACGTGTTATCTACTGCTACTGATGTAATAGGTAATGTTGTGCCATAGTTTACACCTGTACCGGCTGTAAATGTCAATGGTGCAATCAATGCGCCAACCTCATCAAAAGGATTGTAAGCACCAATTAGGCTTGATCCTTGAATTGATAACCCAATTTTAAACACATTTGATGACTTACTGATGTACGTAAGGTTTACATCTAACAATGGTGTAATGTCCTCAACATTGCCTGTTGTTTCCATCCATCCTGCGTTATCAATGTACTCTGATGTACTTAGGAATGATATTGATACATCTGCAATCCCTTCCTCAACATTTTGTCCAGTTGCTAATTTTCCACCTGTAAAAAACAATTTAGCTGAAAAACCTTTAACGGCTGTTCCTACTTTAGTTGCCCAAAATACGCCGTTTGAATCGTACTCAATGATACGAACTGTTTGATTATTAAACGTCCTTAAACGCTTTAACAAGTCGGCTCCAGCAAAAATTTTACCTTTGTATGCTGGTTTGCCTTCGAGCAAAACCGTTTTGTAACCTTGGTTTAATGAACCCTCTTTGTTTGCCTCGGATGCGTCTGTAAAGTCTTGTATTTCATTAATAACAAATACTTTATTTGCAGAATCCTTGCTTAACTTACTGTTAGCTACTAATTTAGCTAAAAATGCTGATTCTGATACATAATCGGCTGGATCAATTGAACCATTGAAAATGAAGAACTTTTTTGCAACGCCTTTTGATTTATCGCAGGCTTGTTCTCCTGTGTTGGCTACTGATTTGCCACATAATGAATATGCCATAATTTATTTAATTTAATTTTTTAACAATTGTTTTTTAATTCTAGTGTAATACTTTCAATGTCTATTGCATCAACGTATTCATTAAAGATATTCTTGTTGTTTTCAGAACTTCCGTAAAAATAGCAATCCCACTTAGTTATGTCCATATCTTTCACTGTAGGCATTCCAAACAATTTGCTTTTTGAAATATTTTTTATCAAACTTTCTAAAATTGGCAACAATATAGGTTGAAAGTTTTTCAATTCTCTATCATCTGCCCGATAATTTCTGTCTGTAAAATTTATTATCAATAGCCTACATTTAAAACTAGACGTAAAGCCATGCTGTTGCAGCCGTACTTTCTCTTTTACATCTCTAACTAAACAAACTAATGGGTACTTTTTATCCCCAAAAGCAGCAGTATTAGTATAAGCGGTTAGAACTGTGTTTATCTCCTTGATTGTGCCATGTTTAAAATACACTTTTTTTGGCAAAGTACCCCAATCTAAAGCAGTATTGGCTATAATATCGGATTCTACAGCAGCTACTACTGTTCTTAACGCATTTGATATAGATGGGAACTTACTCAAAAGAATGGCTGTATTTTAGTTGTTAACTTATCAAGGTCATATCTAAACCACTTAAACTCTGGGTATAAAGTTGAGTTAAGTGCTAAGTAATCACATAGGACGCTGGTATTATCTACCATCTTATTCCATGCGTCACACGCCTTATGTTTGCCGCTCACTATTTTGCTATTTTGATTATCGGACTGCACTACACCGCTTTCGGAAACCTGTGTATGCTTGTATTTTAACCAATAATAATAAACATAATCGGCAATCGGGCTATTGTAATTAACCTCATCTTTTAACCCTTTGAACCGCTGTAGTTGTCCAAACTTATTTGTAAAAGTAACACCATTTAAGATGTTTAAATACCTTGTATCTGGTGTAGGTACCGCAATTCCTGCAACAAAAAGACTAAACAACTCATACCCTAAAGCCTTTGTTAAATACTCTGTTTCTCTTACCTTAATAATATCAGTTAATAATGCTGACACTTCTGGGTAAGAAAGATTTGGTACTATTCTTTCGCTATTAAAATATGAGTTGTTTATAATTGGCATCTTATACTATTTTTCCGTAACCTTTAGAAACAAATAGTTCTGCTACATCTACAGAAACTTCATGTACACTACCTTCAAGCATTGTTTTTTCACCTTTAAAATCTTTTGCATATTCGCAAATAAAAGTAATGGTGTTTTTGCCCTCTGGCAGTTTTACTTCAACTTTTATTGAATCTGTTGTTATGCTTTTAGCCATCGTTTAAATGTTAGGTAGTTAACAATGTTTTAACCGCTGCAAATGTACCACCCTTAACCAATGCTGGTACTCTTTTAGCAGGAATGTAATCGAAGTAGTATTGTTCCATTACATAAGTCATCTTATTTTCAATCAAGTTGTTGCCAGCCATGCCTGCCCTAACAATCATACCACCTCTTAACTGCAACTTGTATTGAGTTAAATCACCAACAATAATATCATCATTACCTACCGATGGGTTTTCTATCATTGCCATGCTATCCAAATATTGAGGTGCATCTAAGTACCTACCTTGGGTATCTTTTGTTATAGCCATAGCTCCGGCCTTGTAAGTACTCATAATAGCTGCATTTGCATTTGCACCAAATGTTGCATTGTTAACTTTAGTAGCTAAAGCGACAAGAACATCATAATTATTTGCGTTTGCAACTACACCACCATTTGCGGCCTTGAATGCTGTTGCATCTCCTGCTTGGTATGCAGTTGTAGCAGCAACTAAACGAGTGTAAACGTCTTGATTAATATCGTTTAACAAATCAATTCTTGCTTGACCTAAGAAACGGCTTTGTAAAAAAGAAAAATCTGTTGAAAATTCCTCTGTAAATTCCATTACTACTGCTCTTTTACGATAATCAGCATTACGTAATGTAGCACCATACTGAACATACGGCTTTGCAGCACCTTCGGCAACTATTGTACTACCACCAATTACTGTTTCTTCATCAAACCAAAAGGCTGTTCTGTTTTCCATACCAACGGTTTCAACACCTAAGTATGGGAATAACCATTGATTATTACGGTAGTTACTTTCAAATGCAGCATTTGGTATTGCTCTTAAAATACCAGCAGCACTAATTGATTGAAAAATAGATGCAACGTTACCACCACCACCTACACCAGCTACAGTAGCATGTGGGCCCTTAAATGAATAAGTGCCATTGGTTGATTTTGCAACCTCTTTTGCCTCAAACTTTCCGCTATCATTTGAGTATATCATAAACTCAAATGTATCTTTGTTTTTGTGGGCAGCACTAATTTTTTCTTTGTTTTTGTCCATGAATGTAGCCACATCTTCGCCTTTTTCGCTGTTAGATGTTACCAACATTTTAATTGCGGCAACTTCAGCACCTTGTTTAACGGCAGCTTCTTTTACCAATTCTACTAATTCGGCAGCTTTTTCTTTGTATTCCTCAAAAGTTGCCTTAGTAATTAAACCTTCGGTAGCTTTGATGGTTGCTTCTTCAGCAACTTTACGTGCTGTTGCATCTAATTCGGTTTTAGCGGCTATAATCTTAGCTGCTGTTTCACTACCTATTTTATCGGCTAGTGCTTTTTGTTCTTCAAGTGTCATTTTAAATAATTTTAATTTTTAATTAATGTTACGTTTTCTAACCATTGTTTAAAATAGTCTTTCGGCGGCTGATCTTCAGTGATAAATTTCGGCTGTTCTTCAGTGCTATTATATTCTATTTCCATTGTTGGTGTTACATCATTGCTGCCAAATAGTACGGCAGAACCCTCTCTAATTTGTGCCTCTAAAACGGCAAAAAATATACCTTCTTCGTCTGCTACATCTCCATTGGCAACCATTGGTCTGTATTTATTCCAGTTCTCTAATTGTACAGGGTAATCTTCATCATTTATACACGTTACTATCTTTATGTACCTCATTCCCACGCTATGCTGCTTAACGTACCCTCTCAAGTATTGGTCAAACATAAAAGGGTTACGGTCTTTTTTAATTTCGCCATCAAATATTAAAGCCTGTGTTACCCCTTGTAGTTTAAATCCTAAGTCACTCCAAGCATAATTAACTACTGATGCTTTCATTCCTTCGCCTATTACACCCTCAAAGCAACTTTCATGCTCTTGTAATAGATAGAACCCTTTTTTATTATCGGCTATTGACTTATTCCACAAATTAGGTATGTGTACATCATCATGGCTATCCATGTAGTTAGTAGTATTAATAACTACCTTTAGCCTTAACTTATTTACATTCGTTTCAGTTATTGTAACTGACTCGTCCTTTGTAACCAATGCTCCTTTTTCATTAAGGTAAGATGTGGCAAATACAACTGCATCAGCCTTTTTTATATTGCTTTTTTTTGAGTGCAAAATCAAATCTTCGTTTTTTACAACAAAGTCAAACAATGCTTTACCTTTTAAATTATCGGGAATAATGCTCATTTTTTTATAGTTGTATTTTTTACCAATAATTTTTGTTTGTCTTTTACAATTTCCTCAATTATTTTTTTATCTTTTATCTTGCTCATAAAATTAATTTAATTGTTGTGGTTCTGTTGGTGCAATAGTCATTAAATCAGCTTCTTGTTGGGAAATTCCAAACACTATCTGTATTGTTGATGACCTTGCTTGTTCACTTAACCCAGCTGCTGTTAGTACCCCTAATAACGACTGAACTCCTCCTACTCCAATAATACTGGCTAAAGGCTGTTTACTTTGTGTATCGGTAATTCTAACATCTCCTAATACACCTAATGTTGGTTCGTTCAATATCTCCAACCATCTATTTTTAGTTATCAAACCTGCCTCCCATTCCATTTTAAGAGCCTGGTTTAACAATAGCCTACCTGTACCCTTTACCGCTGCATCATCTTGCATAACGGCCAAATGATGAAAAGAACTTTTTAATGTTAGCCCAATTTTTTCTAACTGTAAAAAATTTGCCCATTGTTCATCTTCGCTCTCACTATCTGGTATGATTGCATTCGTATATAAAGCCCTTTCTGAAATACTTTTGTTGTTAAATTTAGCTTCAATAATTCCCAACATCTCTGGTGGGTAGTTTAATGCGTCACATATAGCCTTAGCATCCTGCACCTCTCCTTCCAACAACTTTAGTTGTGCAACATCAAATCCAACCGTTTGCAACTTTAACTTAGCATCTGTAATAATAGCCTTTTTTTGCCCTCTCATTACACCATACTGTAAAAAGTCTTTGTGTAATGTTTCTTTAACCTCTGGATCAACTGGGAATAAACCAGCATCTCCGCTATCACTCTGGTCATTGGTTAATATCCATTGTGGGCCACGTTCGGTAATTAAAGAACCTCTACTGTTTAAACTTGAATTTAGGTTATTTATGTTCTCCCTTACGTAAGATAATTTACTATCAGGCAAAAACAAAGATTGATTATCTGCCCCTTTTTGATTGTAAATGCCTGTAGAAATTTGGTTTTCTTTTAAAATTAAAACGTTTTCAAGTGGCAATTCAGTAACCTGCCCCATGTAGTTTAACTTAATAGACTTGAATGGGCTTATTGTATTGTCAAAGAATACGTTACCTGTTGTATTATCCTCTATTGTTACCATCCATGGCGGTAGGTTCCACATGCTCCAACTACTAATGTCCTTTTCAAATCCCAAAGGCTTCATAACAAGTATAGCACAATATCCGTATATCTGTTTATATACGCTGGTTTGCGCTTCAAATTCTAACCCAGATTGAATAATATTTGGCTTTTTAAACAACTTTTCAATGGCTAATGCTTCTTCTTTTGTACTTAATTTACCATCTAAACCCAAAACCTGCCTTTTACCGTTAACCATACATTGGGCTTTACGGTTAATTATCGAAGCAACAACTGGGCATGTTTGGTAAGCAACTAAAGAACTATTTGAATTGCCCCATACAAAAGCTTTATCATCTCCTTTTATGCCAAAGAAGTAATTGCCATTACGATAAGCACCAGGGCTTAACAATTGGCTTTGATAACTTTTAGTAACAACACTTAGTGCATTACCTATATTACCCTTCAATAATTCTTTTCCAGCTATTGTAAAACGATTAGGCATATTGAGTAGAGTACAATTTACGGTAAAATTAAACTTTTTTTGTTATTACCAAATTTATTTTTTATTCATACGCCGTACGTAGGCTATGAGAGTACACGAAGTACCTTATGCTCGCTAGCAGGTCATCGCTCATTCCATCTACAGGAACGTTTAAACTAATTTCATTGCCTGTTACTAAGTCAACACCCTGCGCCCAAATGTATGTACTTAATTCGTTTTCTAAGTTAGGGCTATTATAGTAAAAGTTATTGTATTCGTTAACTTTACTTATTGATGCAGTTAAACTATTTGGCCCTTTACGTGCCATCCTAAATGGTATGCCCTTACTACGTAGGTATACACTAGCGTTTTTATCATGGTCACCCCATACGATGCTATTTGTAACGCATCCGTTTGCCTTCAAAACTTCGGCTATCTCATTGGTATCAACACCTACCTTATAATATAGTTCCTCATAGTATCTATTACGCTTATCAAAGTAAACCTTAACTATAGCCGTTTTGTCATGATTATATCCAAAATCTATTCCGAACCCAAACGGCAAACCCTCTGGTATTTTATCAATTTGTTTGAAATTAAATATTAATCCTTCTACCTTACCTGTTAATCCTCTTGCATATACCCTAAATTTTTCGGGGTCGCTTATGCTTTCAATTTCATCGTGTTTCTCCTTATTTAAAAAAGGGTTGTGCCTATGGTCGGTTATAAACCTAGTGTACTTACCATAGTATTGGTCGCCTGGCTTTGAGTTTATGAATTTAGAATGTACAAAAAAAGGTGCAGTTGGGTTGTAATCCATGAACACCTGCTTATTAGTACTTATGGCACAATTGTAAAATATTTCGTATGAAATACCGTTAACCTCATTGAAAAAAGCATAATCACGTTTACCAGATGTTGCTTCAAGTGCTGTTGTATATGATGTGAACTCTATAATTGAACCGTTGTAGAAGTGGTAAGTCCTTTCGCTACTGTTGTAGCTTCTAATCCTTTCTTTAATACCGTCCTTTGGGGCAACGTGATTTTGAAAGTCTCTTAATGCACCTTTCTTTAAATTGGGAATTGTTGAACCTACTACAGTAATAGTTACTTTACTTTTAGTAGCCAATAAACCTAAATGAATTAATGTGTTAACTGTCTTAGAACTCCATTTGCCGCCTTGAAGTATGATGTACTTACTCTTACATTCGGCAATCTTGGTAAACAATGGGCCAGTTGTTAACTCATTAGCTTTCATCCTCTTTTATTTGAATTGCATCTCCCACAAATTGATTGATTACTATATTTGGGCTTACGTTGTTGCCATCTACATCTGTGTTGGCTACCTTTGTTGGAGCATAGTCACCCTCTATTTTAGATATGTCTGCTTGAAGTTGAGATATTACAGACCTTAACTTTGCTTTTTCAGTAATTGTCATATCTCTACTGTAATACTCAATTGAACCATTAACAATTGCAACGTCTTGAGTTTTGCCTTCCAAAAGTTCATTTATTGAGTTATCAACTTCTTTTTGCAAAATCAATAACCTATCTAATTTCGATTTTAAACCGTTTTTAACCGCTTCAACCTCTATTGCTATACTTATATCCTCCTTGGCTTTATTGGCCTTAATTTGATAATCTAAATGATTCTTATTGGCAATATTCCAATCTTTATCAAAGGTAGTTTTACCCTTTGCCCACTTTTGCCCATACAAAGCCCATGTTTGTACATAGTTTAGCCCATCTACTTTTAATTGGTCTAATATCCATTGTTGTCTATTTGTAGGGTTGTTAGCCGCCATCTACTTAATATTTAATTTCAACAAAAATAGTACATTTTAATTAAATGGTTTTTTTTAGTACTTTTAAAATGTAGTCGATGCCTTTTTGGAATACTAATGTTTTAAAGTTAATGTGTTGGTCGCCGTTTTTGTCAATCCATGTACTTTCTACTATTCTAAAATACCCCAAATCACAAAAATTTTGATACGGCTGGTTGTTTTTCATTAATATTTTTGCATCTCTCAATTTTTGAAATAAAGTCGTTCTTCCAAATCCTAGATTAAGAACCTTAGCTACTGTACCCATATCAACTGCATCTTTACTTTCGGTAACTGCTTCGTAAAAATCCAATTTTGGCTGTGCTTCTATTAACTTGGCTTGCGTTTGTTCTAATTGTAATGCTAATCTACCAGCTTCAAGTAATGCTTGAGCATAGGTTTTTGGAATACCTACATTATTTTTCGCCATTTTTTCACACTCAATAAAATAAAGCCTAGCTTGCTTACCTTTATCACCTCCATTCAACATTGCTATTTCTTTTGCAGAACTTAATGTAATAGCGTAGTCATAAGATGTTTGACCAGAGGGTTGCAAAATTGCAACTCTTACATAATCTTCATTTTCTTGCAACATTGCACGTTCAACCTGCCTTTTAAACCAAGTACTTACGTTATCAGTGTTTTGTAAAAATTGATGCAAATTAATTGCACTTACAACCGAATTTCCGTTTTCATTTTTTGTTACCTTAATTAACTCTTGCATTTTATAAATTTTAATAAAAAAAGCATAGGCTACTACCGTTCAGAAGGGGCACCTCAGAGCCACAACGATAGTAACCTATGCTTTTAAATATTTTTATTGAGGTTTACGCTTCTGGCGCAACTGCAATATAGTAAATTTTATGTAAAAAAATAAATTTAAATTAAAAAAAGAGCCGCTATACTGCTACATGGGCAACCAAAAAACCCAACAGTACAACGACCCTATGAGTTGCAATATTAGTAAATATTTACTCAAATAATGATTTTTGTTCAACACTATTGATTTTAAATCTGTTTTTAGCTTCTTGTAAATTTAATACCATTTGCTTAAAATAGCTATCTTTTAACTCAATACCTATTGCTTTACGACCCATTGAGATAGCTGAGTAAATTTCAGTACCTATTCCTGCGAATGGACTAAATACTATTTCATTTGGGTTTGAATACAAGTCTATTAGCCTGTCCATTACGTCTAGTTGAGTTGGGGTAACGTGCTTTTCGTCATCATCTTCTTTTGAGTCTTTAAATGGTAGTACATTTCCTTCTCTTACATCGTCCCATACACTACTAGCATACCTTTGCCAAATGTAGTGATTAAGCTTAGATATTTTACCCTCTTCTTTTTCTGATTGCAAGTAGTCCCATAGCTCTTGTTCATTAAAATTGGTATTATTAGCGTTGTTGTAAGCCCTTAACATATTTGGTAATATAGGAGTTTCACCTGCATAATTTTGTAACCCAAATTCATGTATTACTGGAACTTTATTTTCTCCTTTTTTCTTGAAAATTAAAATATAATCAGGGTTAGCAGTAAAGCATTTAGTACTATCTTCAACTATAAATTTGTGCATTAAACTTTGTACCATGGTTCTGATCCTTACTTTTAAGGGTTCTTTCCAAACAGTTATCCTATTTTTATATTCAAAACCATATTTTTTATAAAGCTTAATAATTTCATGAGGGAAATCCATTAATGTACCAGAAACTTCACAAATATCTGTTATATGGATTGCATTAATACGACCATTTTTAGTAATCCTAGCCATTTCTTTTATCAAAAATTCGTATTGTTCTAAAAATTGAGCCATACTATCACAGTTACTAAAATCGTTAGGACTGCTCGAATATGTATATAAATTATGAAAAGGTGGGCTATAAATAGATAAATCTATGCTTTCATTTTCTATTGTTGGTAATACTAGCATGCAATCACTATTATATACACTATAATTTTCAGTATGTTTTTGTTCTTTTACGTTGCTCATTTTAAAAAAATTGGTTTTATAATTTGTTGATTAAATTCTTTATTATTATTGAAAAATTTAGTATTTACATTTTTTGTTAGCTTAGTATGTAATTCTATAGCTTTTTGTGTTTTTTGTTCTAAGGCCTCCAATACTCTTTGCTGGCCATCAGATATAACCATATCTATAATAACCTCTTTTTTTTGTCCAAACCTCCAAAATCTTCTTATTGCTTGGTAATACTGCTCATAGCTCCATGTTGGGAAAAATACAGAATGATTGCAATGCTGCCAATTTAAACCCATACCAGTTATCTTTGCTTTAGTTATTAGTCTTTTAATTTGACCATTTGCAAATGCTAGTAATATTTCTTCTTTTTTTTCGATTGATTGACTACCTATTACCTCAACAGCTTCGCTATCGTTTAATTTTAATATTTCACTCTCTATATTTGTATTGCACCAATACACAGAGGTTTTACCATAAGCTAGTTCAATAGCTTTTTGACATCTTTTTTCCTCTGTTTGTTTTTGTTCAAATCTAACCTCAGTCATAGTTTTTGCAATAGGTGTAAATAAATTTATTTGCCCATTTATATCTGTTAAACTTTGATTAAATACTATATTTTTATTAATTATTAAATTGGGTAAGTTATAATTTTCATTTGAAAATCCTAAATCTGAAGGCATTTTAATCATAATTGCCCATTGGTTTACCCATGAAAAAAAATCTTGTTCTGCATGAGGTTTTAAGTAAAATTTATTACCTATATTATTTCTTCCACCAGTATCATTTTGATTATTTTTAAAAAACTTACCTAACATGTCCATATAACCCATATACCCCAATGCTTCGGAGCTTGTGCCTAATTCAATATAATCATTTGGGCTTGGGGTTGCAGTCGATAAAAAACGATAAGGTATTTTTTTAATAAATGAAGTAATTTTATTTTTTATAGCACCATCAAAGTTTTTTAAAATACTGCTTTCATCAAGTATTACTCCAACAAAATCTTTTTCACTAAAATATTGCAACCTTTCATAATTACATACTACTATTTTTTTTGAATGCTTACCATCTTTTGAATATTCAATATCATGAATTCCTAACATTTCGGATTCTATTAAAAATTGAAAGGCAACAGCCAAAGGAGTAAGTATCAATACTTTTTTATTTGTATGCCTAATAATGTTATTGGCAATTGAAAGTTGAATTAATGTTTTACCAAGGCCAGTATCAGCAAAAATTCCTACACGTCCTTTTTTAATTGCTTTTTCAATTATAAACTTTTGAAAATCAAAAGCTATATCAGGAATGTAATTTGCCTGAAATCCAAAATTTCCAAGTGAATGTTTTTTTGTTTCTAAAAATTTTTGATAATCCATATAAATTAAAAATTGCCCAAAATGAAATAAAGCCGGTAAGTGCTATTATAACAAATTGAGCAAATAAGTTAATAGGTATCTTACCATACCTTTTTGCAAAGATAGCTATATAAATTTAATAAACAAATATTTTTAAGTTTTTTTAGATATTCCTCAAACTCAATCTTAATAACTCAATAGTTGGCATGTTGTGTATTTGACTATGACAGCACCTACACACGCCTAACCACGTTTTAACGTTTAAAAAATTGGCTTTTCTGTCCTTTCCAAAATATGTGTGGTGTATATCGGTGGCAGTTTTTTGGCAGCCGCTTAAATTAGCTTTACAGTTTGGATTGGCTTTTAAATATTCGTTTCTTAGCCCAGCATATATTGCATTTTCTTTTTTCCGCTTATCTGATACCTTTGGAATAGGTTTAAACTTCTTTTTTTCGGCGGCTTTTTTACTTTCTCTTTCGCTCCAAGGATATTTGCCACTCATTACTAATAAATTTAGTTAATAATATTGCAATAAAGATACCGTTTTATTGTTTATTTGGCAATTTTAACGGTGTTTTTTAAATTATTTATAAATCTTGTACTTTCTATACAATTTATTTAATAAATATTTGTTAGTTAATAAATAGCGTTATATATTTGCTGTATCAATTAACAATTAAACACAGTTAGCCACTACTGAACAAAAAGACGGAAAAAAAATGAGAACAGTAAGAACTAAAATTTATCAATTTGACGAATTAATGCTGCCTATATAGCTTTAGCAGTCAACAATTTTGCAGCAGTATGTGAAGCGTTAGAACTATTGATGAATGAAGTTAATTTAAGCAAACTAAACATAAAGAAAGATTTTAGTTTGATAAATGCTCATGCAAACGCTTTTAAAGTATTGCAAAATATTAAATAACTATTCAAAAACTAAAGAGATGAAAACAATAGAACAAATCTCATACATGGGCTACATCTTAGCCGTATTGGTTACAGGGGATAATAACGACAAAGCAAGTGTTGAGTATTTTATAAACGGTATGCAAGTAACAGATTGGAGCAAAATAAAGCCAGATTTTCAAGATTTTTTTACTTGCTTAGCTGATACCACTTGTAAAAAACTTTGCCTTACTAAATGGAGTTATTAACAATTAACAATTAAAAACTAAACACATGAACGCACAAAAAGCAAAAGAGATTTCAACAGTTAATAAAAATACATTAACCGACATTTTTCAAAGTATTGAGAATATGGCCAAAAGTGGTTATAATTATTCAGCACATGAACCAAAAAAAATATTAAATGCTGACCAATACAAAAAAGAACTTGAGCAGTTAGGCTATACAGTTAAAATTACAGATAATTGTTTTGAAATAAATTGGTAAAAAAATGAAAAAAGACACACTAACAGCAATAATAATAGTAATAGCAGCGTTATTGCTGTGCTTTGCTGATAACATTTAAAAATATGACCCAGCACAGACTTCGAGGAATGGCATTTTCTCAAATAAAACACCCAAAAACGCTAAAAGGAGTTAAATTGTTTTTGCTTTACTCCCTATTTATTTATT
>JAAFHG010000095.1 GCA_013297585.1 Chitinophagales bacterium | reverse complement strand
CGTTGGTTTCTCCACTTAGTAGTACCGCATCTTTGTACCATTGGTTACCCGTTGCAGCATCACTTGTTAAAACAACTGATCCGCCTGCGCAAAATGTTGTTGCAGATCCTGCGGAAATTGTTGGTGTAGTTGGTACTGCATTCACAGTAATATTACTTCCATTGTCTGAACCTATTGTATTAGGATTGTCGTTTACGACTCTAATTCTGTAGGCAGTTCCTGCAGCAGTATTGGATGGAATGGTTGCTGTAATTGGTGATACCCCACTACCTATGTTAACTGGCGAAGCAAAACTACCTGTAGCGTCTGATAATTGTGCAGTAAATGTACCTGTAAAAGAACCTGTTGATGTGTAAGGAACAGATACTGTTGTACCAGCACAATACGCTGTTGGTGTAATGGCAGATGTGCTAATACTTAAAGAACTTGCTATGGCATAAGTTCTTGCTGCTACAGGTAAATTAATTCCCGTAATTGTAGTAACATTAGGTGTGCCTATGGTAGTACCTGTAATAGGAACAAAAATAGAACCATTAAATTGATATACGCTACCATTACTTGGCGCAGCAACCAAATTTACACCTGAATCAGCGCTAGCCCATTGAAATGCCAATGATGATGTGGTTGTAGTAGCACAGGTAATAGCCCATTGCGTATTGGCAGCATTGGTAGCTGGTGTAAATGTTGTATTAGCTGCACCCACAGTATAAATTGAATTTGCTGCACCAGTATTCGAAATTGTTACTGGATTATAGGTATTTGCATCTCTACCCACTGCAAAGGTAGCAACACCACTAGGAAAACTAATTTGTCGTGATACTCTACCAGTTCCGTTAGTAATAAAATGACTAGCAAGAGAACCGCCTGTAAATGTTCCCGACGAGAGTTGTACATAATTGAAATTGTCAAGTGTGATATTACCACTAGTTAATGTCGTATTGGAAACTGTTGGTAAAGCACCTCCCAAAATTATACCACCCGAACCATTCATAGTCAAACTAGTAAGTAACGAAAATGTACTAGCAGGAATAGTTATAGGATTGGTATTTGCAAATACTACAGACGCTAACGCATTTCCTCCATTGATAACAACAGTACCCGTTTTTGTTAATGTAGCATTAGGGCCAAAAGTGATGGTATTGCTTGACACACCCAATGAACCGGTAGAAGTCCCACTTAGTGCTAACGTCCCATTTATTTGAATGGACGCCGCTCCAGCCGCTAATGTTACATTAGTACCAGTGTTGAAGACACCTATAGTTAAATTATTTAATACAGTCGCATTGCCGGCGCCCACTGGTAACTCAGGTCCTGTAGTAATATTAACTCCCCCATTATAATTCACGTTCACTGTACCAGCAAATGTTGGAGCTGCATTTATTGTACCTGTCCCTCTAAAAATAGTTGTACCTGATGCCATCGTTATAAGAGCACCTCCGGCTGATATACTACCAGACGTTAGATTTAAACTCGTATTAAGAGATATTGCCTTATTAATAGTCACACCAGCAGTATTGGCAATCCCTAAAACACCAAGGTTGGTTGTTGTCATATTTGCTCCAGGAAAAGATTGTACTGCTGTACCACTCAAATTAATTCTTCCTGTAGTATTACAGTTAATAGTTCCATTACCCCCTGTATAAGTACCAGTGATAGTTAAAACGACACCAGCATCTACAGTTAGATTACCACCTGCGCTTAGATCAAGATTTGCTATGGTTTGAGTGGTTGATATTCTTAATGTAGCACCATTACTTACCGTTACATTATTCGCTGCTGGTATCGTTGCACCACCAGTTCTATTTAGTCTTAAAGAACCTGCACTTACTGTTGTTAGACCTGTATAAGTGTTTTGTGCTGTTAAAACTACATTACTATTTTGCAAAACGGAAAAAGCACCAGCACCTGAGATAACCCCAGATATGGTTAATGTTTTTGCGTTATTACCATATATATTAATAGGACTACCACTATTATTGATTGTTCCGCTAACTGTTAAATCACCGTTAACTGGGTTAATTTCTAATGGGTCAGCAGCATCACCATCGCCAGCTATAGCTAATGACAAGGTATGACCTACCGCTGATAAGTTTTCTATTTTAGGATCTGCCGTGGTAAAATCAAAAAAACGAATGGCATTACCACTAATAGTGCGCGACACTGTACTTGACGAACCAAAAATTAGCTGGTGTACATTGTAGGTTGCAGGCACATTATTGTTCATCGTGGTGAACGTGTCGTTATTAAATCGCAAGATGCCGGCACCTGGTGGTTCATCAAATAATCCTCCAGGACTCCATCTTGCTCCTGACAGACCTTGTCTCCAATTTCCGTCGGGTGCAGTATTTAACCAATCATAGGTGGTCTGTCCCACAGCCGTATTGGCAAAAAGCAACATAAAACTAAAGCAGTAAAATAACTGCAATAATTTGTTTCGATTAAGTAATTTGTTTTTCATTTGGTAAATGGTTTAGATAATAATAAGTAATAAATTGTTTTTGTATGCAATCTGATATAATTGTATTCAAACTAAAATGTGTGTTTCAAAAAAAAATTTTTGTTGGGGACAAAAAAATACTTTCGAATACTAGTGTAGGTACTTATAAATAAAAAAAATGGTTGTGTTTGAAAAAAGTATGCTTTTTTGATAATACTTCATTTCAAAGCTGTTTTTTTTTGCAACTGTTAATTTTTATTGTGAAAAAATTTAAGTATTAACAAAAAATATTTTTCAAAAATAAATTTTTTTATACAAACAGATATAGGTCAAATAAATCAAATACTGGGGTCAAATTCATCATTCTGCCCATTTAAAGAATTAGTAAAAAATTTACTTAAAAAGTAAATATCTTATTATCAATGCATTATAATTGAGTTTTTATTCTGCTTGATTTTTTTTAATTCAGAAGTTTAAAAAAACATGAAGTTATATTTTAAGTGTAGGATATTTAAAAAAATCTTAAAAGTTCTAAAAACAAAAATTAAATTTTAACAAAAAATAGATATCATTCTATGTTTGTAATTGACTAAAAGAATATAACTACCTAATATTTTTTCTTATTATCTAACTTATTTTCGAAATGGTTGCACTGGGTTTTGTGGGAACAATTAATAATCTTTCAACCCATTTTGTCAGGTTGTAAGCGTCCCTACTCTCGTACTTTGAGACTCCTACAGACTTACAAATAGCTTTATATTTTGCACTTTTTAAACGTAGAATCAAATAAATGACTCAATTTTAATACAAATAAAAATGATCCTGCCTGTCGGCAGACAGGTCTATGTTTTTTAAAAAAATGGTTCTACTGGGTTTTGTGTGAAAAGCTAAAAAAATAAAATAAATTCAGGCATCTTGTATACCGATTATTAATCATTAAACCATTAAGTTCATTAAGAAAATTAAGTTTTAGCCCGCTTAATGAACCTTAATTTCTTAATGCTTTGAAAAAAAACTAAATGTTCACACTATTTCCAGAAGAACCAAAAAAATAAATTGAATATCACCCAAGTTCAAATTATAAAACAAATAAATTCAACTACGATACCTAAGAATGTTTTAACTGGTTTGAATACATGTCAAAAAAAAAACTCTGTTCAGCGATGATACAGAGTTTTGTTTTTTATACCAAAAAGAAGGTAAGTTCTTATTATAGTGATTTATATTGCAACGCAAAGGCTCTTAACCTCCAGAAAACATAGACCAAGCCAATTGCTGCTAATGCCCAAATATACCCATCAATAGGCGCTACAGGATCACTATTTTCTAGTCCACCATTATTATCGTCGTTTCCAGGTAAAGTTTGTGCAAAAATTACAAGATTGGAACACAAACAAATCGCTCCAAAATAATATTTTAATGTTTTAGTTGTCATTTTTAAATGTATTATAAATTTCTAATTGATTACTTTTTTAGTAACCCGTTTGTTGTCTTTACTTGAAATTGTTACAAACAAGGCCGAATGTTTGGACTTCAAATCTTTGAATGTAATCGTGTTGGTATTTAGATTTTTTTGTTCTGCGATTTGCCTTCCTAGTATATCAAAGACTTTGACTGAATTGATAGCAACGGTATTTGATTGTATATAAAGTATTTCTTTTTTTCTGTACACCACTAGGCTGTTTTCGTCAAACGCTTGTGCCCCTACTTTTAATGTTTTTTGGAATTGCAAAGAAAACCTATCATTGTCTGTTCCAACAGTCGTAGCAAAAGTATAAGAACTCAATTTCAAATCAGTTTCGGTTCCTGTATTGCGATCAACCAAATACACATTTTGTCCTGAGGCAAATAATCCATCAAAATGATCTAGAGCAATGGTGAAATTCCCTGCAACATCTGTTTTGAAATTTAAGTCCACCACATCCGAGACATCAAAGGAAGCTCGACCCTGAATAGTGTATTCTTCGTTGTTGATGTTGAAGGTCAAGGCAATTGGACTGTCATTAAAATATTTAGCATCAAAATCATCTACACCTTGAGTGGCTTCTGAAGTGTAACCAATTAAGGATTGACTAAAAAATCCTTCGGCATTGGTCAAATTCAACCAAAGTCGGCTTTTTTCAGCAACTTTTTTGGTTTTGAAAAAAGGACCGGTGGTATTTCCTAAACGCATAGCATTGGTAAACGAAATTGCCGTTGCGCCACTTTTTGCTTTCACAAAAAACCCTTGCCCAACTTGAATTGTTCCGTTGGGAATTTCGCTACTTGCTGTAGCAGTAGAACCTAAAGGGTTAAAAACTGCATAAGCTGTAGATAAATCTAGAGGGTTATTAATTTTTCGCCAGAAATATAAGCTGCTTTCAATATTGGCTGCATTTTCAGTAATAAATGCGCTGGCATCTAGTGTCGATGGATAGGGATTTCCTACCATATTATAGCCGTGTGTCGCATCGAGATAAGTTACGGTTTTTGTGATTGTACCGTTATTGGGTAGTCCGGTGAACACTCCTTGGTAAGAAGTGGGTGTAATGGGATCTGAGGTATTGGGCATACGAATTAAATAACCAGCTCCTTTTTCGAATGTGGTTGCCGACGGTAGATTCGACGCTATAAGGGCATTGTATAAGTTTGTGGATACGTTATAGTTGTAAAATCGTTCGTCCAAAGTCAATGGTGAAAAAGTTTTCAAAAACTGATTTGGATTTGTTGTTGGCGAAGACCAAATTGTATAATCGAGTCTTCTTAGTAAAGAACCATTTCTTTTTACAGTGATAAAACCAACATTAGTATTCGCAATTGTCGATGCTCCTTGAACTAAATTGGCATTATTTTCAAGAACAACAGCTGCAGCACCTGCATTATTGATTAGTTCTTTTTGAACAATCAAGTTACCTGAATTTACAGTTAATACACCAGAGTTTACATATAGTTTTTTTGCAGTTAAGGCTCCGTTTGAACTAGTCGAATAATCTCCCTCAACCAGGGCTTCTTTTGCTGCTGTAGGAATCCCATTAGACCAAGATGTGCCATTCCAAATAGTAGTGTTTTTTATATATTTAAGTACAAATCTTGAAGTAGTCTTACCTGATGGAGCGGCAAAAGTATAGTTACCAGCTTTTAAATCCGTTTCGATTCCTGTGACATTGTCTTTTAATAGCACATCCTGATTTCCTGCAAACAGGCCTTCAACACGGTCAACTGCAATAGTGTAAGTACCAGCTGCAGCAGCAAAAAAGCTCAAAGGTACTTCGTCAGTAGGGTCGAATGGCAAAGCACGTCCTTGAATAACATAATCTGCATTATCAAGAAAAGAGTTTAATGCTATTGCGCTGTCATTGAAATATTTCGCATCAAATTCATCTACTTCATTAGTCGCACCTGCAATATAAGTTACAGCCATCTGCGAAAAATCACCAACTGCACTAGTGGCGTTCAAAAAAATTCTATTGTCGTCTACAACTATTCGGTTCGTTTTAAAAAATTGTCCAGTAGTATTCGCTATCCTTTGTGCATTGGTAAAAGTCAAACTGGTAGCAGCATTTTTAGATTCAACAATAAACCCTTGTCCTGTTTGGATAATGCCGTTCGGATTTTGAGATTGCAAATTATTGTTTGTTACAAATATACCGTTGTTCCAAGTGCAATAAGCGCCTCCGTTAACCCCATTTGTTTTTCTCCAGAAATACAACGTACCAGTGATATTGGTACTATTGTCTAAAACAAATTGTGACATACTGATAGGAGAAGGATACGGATTGCCAACTAAATTGAAATTTGATCCAAAATCACCTACAGTCATCGTATAAGAGATTGTGCCATTATGAGGTATTCCTGTAAACTGTCCGGAATAAGCTGTAGGAATTGTTGAATTCGCTGTGTCGGGCATTCGAATCAAATAACCATTTGCAGTTGCAAAATTAGTTGTAGCTACGTTTGGTAACGAATTAAATAAATTGGTAGTTGTATTGTATTTGTAAAACCGGTTTAAAACTGTAGCTGGTGAAAATTTCAATAAATTTTGGTCTGCAACAGGTGATGACCATAAAGTATAATCCAGTTGTTTCAATAATGCACTATTACGTTTTATCGTAATGTTACCTATATTAGCATTCAATAAAGTTTCAGTTCCTTGAATCAAATTGGCATTACTTTCAATTACAACTGCATTTGCCCCGGCATTGTTAATTAGTTCATTTTGCACCGTTAAGTTGCCTGAATTTACACTTAGAACACCTGAGTTTATCGTTAGTTTTCTAGCAGCAATAACACCGTTTAATGGTGCAGTATAATTTCCAGCAATGATAGCATCTACGGAAGCTGTTGGAGCACCATCAGACCAAGAGGAACCGTTCCAGGTAGTAGTTATTTGCGCTACTGCCATTAAGAAGTTTAAGAGAATCAGTATTACAAAACAATTTTTCATTAATGGCTGGTTTAATTATTATTGTAGATGGTCAAGTTGTTAGCATAAAAAAATAATCACTATTTGAAATAGGCTATGTAAGCACCTTAGCTTGTTGATTATTTTGGAGGTATTTTCTTAGACTGAAACAAACAAATAGAAAAATTTAAAATCAAGATATTGATACTTTATGATTACTAAACAATAGTAAAAATTTTACTAAGTTTCACATTAGATTTTTATGTAAAGCTTAATTCCTGCTCTATCAGTTTAAATTAATATGTTTGATAAACGATAAGAATTAGTAAAACTATGATAGTATTTTTTGTTTTTTATTAACTAGAACACTACATAAATAAAACACCATTAAAACTTATACCGATTTCAATTCACTGCTATGATAATAAATATATTCGGAACGTATTTTTTCAAGAATGGTGAAATTTTCTGTTTTGAGTTCAAAGGATATTTTTTTTCTAAAAGAAGTACCGTCTTTAAGGCGAACATACAAGCGATACCATTTATAATTAATTACCCCAACAAAAACGGTGAGAATTGAAATAACACTCACGAGTATCATAAGGTTTAGTGGCAAATAGTTGATAGCCATAAACACAAATACAAATGGAATTGAAATACCCAAAAGCTCCCAAAAAGGATTTAGATTATGTCTTTTGATATAAATCTTATCCAATTTATCGAAAGGAATTTCTATTTCATTATTATTTTTATAGTTTAAAACAAGTCCATCATTCGAAAAAGTTAAACTGTCAAATTTAGTAGTATTGGGTAAAATTTTAGTCATCTCTTTAGTGGAAACTATCTTCATCATATTCATTCTTTAAATAAGGGATTAAACTATTTATTTTAAAACAAAAGCAAAAAAAACCCTGCCCATTTCGGAACAGGGTTTTATAAACAAAACAATATTAGTTTTTATTTAGGTCTAGTTAGCACTAGCAATTTGTTTATAAATTGCTCTAAATCTTAGAATTGCTAGAGCAAGACCTAAGATTACCATTACCCATACAAAACTATCTATTGGGGCAGCTGGTGTAGTATCACTAGCACCGTTATCATCTATTCCACCGTTATCTGAACCAGAACCTGGTTGTGCAAATGTTACCAAGGTGCAGCATAAGAAAAAAGCAGTAGTATATATTTTTAATAAATTACTTTTCATTTTATATATTTTTAAGTTCTTAATTTAATAATTTTTTAGTCACCACTTTATTATCTGCTGATTGAATTTTAACAATCAATACTTGATTTTTAGCTCTCAAATTAGAGATAGTAGCTTCGTTAGCTTTTATGTTCTTTTTTTCAGCAATTAATCGTCCTTGTATATCAAAAACTTCAATGCTACTTAAGGCAACTGATTTTGAATTTACGAACAATGTTCCAGTATTAGTGTATACTGAAATGCTGTTGTCTTCAATAACAGAATCATCAATGCTTAATGTTTTTTGGTATTTCAAAGTGAATCTACTGTTATCAACACCAGCTTCTGCGTTGAATGTATAAGCGCTATTTTTCAAATCAGTTTCTACACCCGTTTTGCTATCTACTAAATAGATGTCTTGACCAGCAGTGAAAAGACCATCAAAATGATCTAAAGCAATGCTATATTCTCCCTTAATATTAGTTTTGAAGTTTAAAGCCACTACATCAGAGGCATCAAATGCTGGACGTGCTTGAATGGTGTATTCTTTATTATCAATGTTTGATGTTAAAGCTATTGGGCTATCGTTGATGTACTCTCCATCATAACCATTATCGAAACCAAGAGTAGCCTCAGCAGTATAACCAATTAATGCTTGACTAAAAACACCTGTTGAGCTAGTAAGATTTAACCATACTCTATCTGGTTCAGCTTCTTGTTTAGTTTTTAAAAACGGGTTACTTAAAGTATTAGCTTTCATAGCATGGTTAAAAGTCAATGAAGTTGCTGTAAGCCCTGTTTTCACGATAAACCCTTGTCCTACTTGTATAGTAACAGACGGGACAATATTATTTGGTGCAATTGCTGCATCGGCAGCAGTTCCACCCGTAGTATTCCGTGTAGCATAAGCAGATCCTGTAGAATTTGCTACTGCATTGGTCTTTCTAAAGAAATACAAAGTTCCCCCTGTTGAGTTAAGGTTAAGAAAGTTTGTAGCATTTATTACTGTTGGAAAAGGATTTCCTACTGCATAAAACCTATCAGGTGTAAGTCCAGTAAGTTGAACCGGTGAGTTATTGGCATTCCCTCTAAAAACTCCTGCAAAAGTTATTGCTGTTGTACCAGCATCGTAACCAGCTGCTATATTAGTGTTTGGCATACGAATTAAATAACCAGTACCTAGTGCAAAAGTAGTTGTTGTAGGACTTGTAACAGCACTAAATTGATTTGCTGCTGGGTCGAAAGTATAAAAACGACTTGGCGATTGAGATGTTAGAGGTGAAAAATCCGCTAAGGTCTGTGTGCCAATAACTGGGGATGACCACATTGTAAAATCCAATCGTTTCAAGCTATTACTATTACGAGTTACGTTAAAAACTCCCGTACCGTCGTTCTGCGCTGTATAGCGTTGAAACAGCAGAGCGTTACTAGCAAGATTTATCGTACCGTTATTTGTCACCTTGCCAGACACATTAACAATAAATCCTCCGTTAGTACCTAATGTTGCACCCGAATTAACAGTCAAGGAAAACATATTTAAATTATTATTAACTAATGGACTGAATGGTGTGCCTGCTGGAATAACAACATTATGCGCGGTTGTTGGTAATCCTAAAGACCAGTTACTAGCCGTGTTAGTAGCACTAGTGGTACCGATCCAAGTATTAGTAACGGTACTTACGATTAATTTTCCAGTTGCATCTAATGTAACTGCTTTACCTGCATTGGCACCATCTTTCAAGATAATAACTGCCAATTGAGCAGCAGATAATCCAGTGGCATCACTTCCAAATTTGATGTCTCCTGCCGTATCGAAACCATAAATGTTAATTACAGAATTGAGTGTCCAAGTAATAGCACTACTGTTACCAAAACTTACACTAACACCTGGAGCAACGGTTAGGTTTAAAATTCCTTGTAAAGTGGTAAGTCCCAAAGTTACAGCTCCAGTATTGGCAGTTTGATTTGCATTTACAACAAGATTAACACCTGTAAGTCGATCGTTAGTATTTGTGGTAGCTGTTAAAGGACTATTCCAAACATTGGCAGTATTTAAAGTTATTGTAGAAGATGTACCTACAGCATAATTTAAACAACGAAGTAAACCTGCCGTATTTTTGTACCAGTTTCCAGAAGCTGTTGTATTAACAACTACATTAGCACCTGCTGCTATATTCATCCAGTTAGCAGCAAGGGTAAAATTTGAATTGTCTGAAGTTGGACCAAAAGTGGTATTACCTATACCACAAGTAAGGTTAGCCGCTCCTGGTTTTATCACTCCATTAAATAGTATAGTACCAGCTGGAGAATAAGCAACAATTGGACCAAACCCAACATTCTCTATTTCACTGCTAGATCCAAATTCAATAACGTTTGCTGCATTTCCTGAACTACGTATTACATTGTTTCTATTTGATGTTCCTGTCGTAAAAGTATTATTGAACCTAACCTTACAATTTACATTAAATTTTGTACCTGCTGTAGATTGATGCGTTAGAGCATAACCTCCAAAAG
>JAAFHG010000238.1 GCA_013297585.1 Chitinophagales bacterium | reverse complement strand
TTATTAGCATCTAAACTGCCGGGTAAAAAAGTTGCATTACTAATACCGCCAATGTTCAGCATTATTCTGTCTTCACCAGCTTTGCTAAACAATAAATAATCACCGTACAAGGCCAGCGGTGCACCTTCACCACTAGCAGCAATATGCTTTTGTCTAAAGTCGCTAATGGTAATAATACCAGTGGTTACAGCAAGGTGGTCACCATCACCAATTTGTAAAGTGCCATTACCATAATTGGCTAAGCCATGTAAGCTTTTGGGTGCATGGTAAATAGTTTGCCCATGGCTTGCAATAGCATCAATTTGCGTATTTTGATAGCCCCATTTAGCCAGACAACTATTTATCATTTGCCCATGCAAAACGCCAATATATTCATTCAGTAAACAAAGCCTTTCTAAATCAATCGTTTTTTTAGAGAAGATGCTTTTTACATCGGCTTTAAAAGCATTGGTATAAGGCACTGTTTCAAAAGCGAGAATTGTAAGCTGAGTTTCAGTACCTGTGCCAATACATTTACACAAAGCCACATCTAAACCATCCAAAGATGTACCACTCATTAAGCCAATAATTAACCGTTCAGGTTTATTTGCTATTTGGTAAAGTGTGGCAATGTTTTGGTTCATGGAAGAAATAACTTTTTTATTGGGGTATTTGATGAGTAAATTCATCATCTTTCTTAATGATAGATATATAATACTTAGCTTCATCCTCTGTAGTTTGTCGCCAATCCACATTAATGCCATTTGGTATTCCAATTTCTGTCGGTAAATAATTCAGGTATTTATTATCAACAACTTCTACTTCAAGTTTTATTACTTCATTAAGTATCAGAGAGCCATTATTGATAAAATTGGGGTGAAAAGCAAAATTGCAGAATGAAGTGGATTCAACACTTTGATAAAGAATGCAATTACATTCATTTCTTAAATAAAGAATATAATTTGAAAACCAAGAAGTAATATAATAGGGCTCAAGTTCTTCTTTATAGAGGTGGGTAAAAAAATCAATTACATAATCGAAATGCTCAAGGTTCAATGTATTTAATGATTGATAGACGGCTGATTTTTTAATTAGCTCTACTTGACCGAGTATTCCATTTTTTTCAATTGTTACTTTTTTACAAAAAGTAGCTGCTAGAATATTCATTATAGCGATTGGTTGCCAAATACCTAAATATAATATTTCTTTATCTTTAGGTTTAGTTTCAAGTAATGATGTTATCGCTTCATTAGAACAATAAAAAATACTTTTCCCTTTTATATTAGCTCTTCCATTCTGATTGCAATAGCATTCGTCTGGATAGCTAAACGTTTTTTGAAGTGACAACTCTTTATCAGTATTGATATTTTTTCTAACTCTATAAAATTTGTTCGTTTTGTCAAGCGATAATTCAATAGTAGGTATTGGTGGAATTAAGATAGATTGTTCTAATATTTTAGAAGTAATCAAATCTTGGAATAAACCATTGAAATCAATTTGCTTAATACTATTAATGTTTTTTTTATAAACATCTAGTTCCGGAATATTTGGCACGAGTTATAGTTATATTTTTTAATTTACAGGATGCAAGTGAATTTAAGATCAAGATGTTCTAATTATTCTTTACCCTAGCGTTCTAATTTTAGCAATAATGCCAGTAGTAGAAAAACCATCTACAATTTTATTAATAACCACTCTGCCACTATTGGCTATTACTTCTTTAGCGCCTACAATTTGGTCTATGGTATAGTCACCACCTTTTACAATTACATCTGGTAAAATAGCTGAAATTAGTTCTAGTGGGGTGTCTTCTTCAAAAATAACCACTGCATCTACAATAGCTAAACTAGCCAGTAACAATGCACGACTAGTTTCATTGTTAATCGGTCTTTCTTCACCTTTTAGGCGCTTTGTACTAGCATCGCTATTTACACCAATAATTAATCTATCGCCTTCTCTAGCAGCTTCAGATAGCGAAGAGATATGCCCTTCATGCAAAATGTCGAAGCAACCATTAGAAAAAGCAACGGTTTTGCCTGTTGTTTTCCAGCCTTTTACTACCGCTACTAGTTCTGGTAGCTTGTATATTTTTTTACCTATTGCTTCTGTCTGTTTCATGTATCGCTGATTAAATGATTGTAATGAAGAGAAATGATTTTCTCAATTACTTAAGTTAAATGTTTGATTCCCCTTCAGGGGTTAGGGGCTTCTTCTTATTATACCAAGGCAATAAACCAAGGCATATAAAACCTACAAGTACTACAATTAAAAACTGTGCAAACCATTGTAGCGTACCATTTGCGTAGCCAATAGGATAAGCAACGCCATTTTTTTCAAGCACTTTGGCTAAAAATAAAGCGTATGCACCAATACCACCTGGCGTTGCAATCATACCTAAGCTAGCAAATGCTAAACCTGAAATAGCAACCGCAATGCCTAAGTGTTCAGTGCCTTGTGTGGCTTGTAAACCTACCCAAGTACCTACTACATATAATATCCAAATACCAGCGGTACACCATAAAAACTTGCCTTTTTGTTGTAAGTTTTTTATGCTTGCAAGACCTTCAACAACACCTTTTAAAATCTTTTTTAAGGCAATTACTATTTTAAGATGTGCAAATTGATTAAACCAAACTTTTATAGCAATAATGATGGCTATAAGAATAACAACGACTATTGCCACTTTAGTAATGGAAATGCTACCAGTTTTGTTGGTAAAAATCACCATTAGTAATTCTCTGCCGTATTCACCCACTACTTCATACTGTGTAGCAAAGGCAATTACAAAAAATAGCATCAGGCAGATGACATCAAATGCTCGTTCTACCACGATAGTACCTAGTAATTTTTCCGTTGGTATTTTCTCGTAGCGAGTTAACAAGGTACATCTTACCACTTCGCCTAAACGTGGTATTGCAAGATTGGTTAAATAGCCAATCATTACTGCAAAAAATACATTAACCGTTGATGGTTGGTAGCCCATTGGCTGCATTAAAATTTTCCAACGAATGCTGCGTAAAACATGGCTACTACTTAGTATAATAAACACAGGAATAAGCAATGCAAACTTGGCGGTACGTAGCGATAGTTTAAACTCATCCCATTTGTCAGGCGGTATTTGCTGCAAGCTCCACCACACAAGAAAAACCCCAATACCAAGAAACACGCTATACTTTAGTGCATTAGTTATTTTCTTTTTCATTAAGTGCCACCAGTTTAAGATGGTTTGCAATTTACTAAACCCATTTGTAACTATAATTTATTTCCTTCTTTCGGAAATATTACCCAAGGTTTAAAGGTTTTGGCAGCTTCAAAATCCATGAGTGCGTACGAAATAATAACAATTACATCACCTACAGCGCCTTTACGCGCCGCAGGGCCATTTAGGCAAATAACGCCACTGCCACGCTTGCCTTTTATAATATAGGTTTCTATACGTTCGCCATTGTTTACGTTTACCACCTGAATCTTTTCATTTTCAATTAGATTGGCTGCTTCCATTAAGTTTTCATCTATGGTAAGGCTGCCTACATAGTTAAGATTAGCTTCAGTGATGGTGGCTCTATGTATCTTCGATTTTAATACCTGTATTTGCATAATGGGCGCAAATGTAGGGTTGGAAAAACAAAATAAATTGCTACCAAAATTTTTAAACTTATCTAGTTTAGTAACATATTATCTATTAATCTTACACCATTTAAGAAAGCAGCGATTAATACAACCTTGGGTGTATTTGTATCAATATTTGTTACTAGTGCTAAAGTATTAGCATCGCAAATGGCTACATAATCTACTATTTCAAAACCATTATTGTATAAACTATTAGTAACAGTTGCTATTAATTCGTCTTGGCCTTTTTTATTAATGTTTTTATTAATATATTGTAGCGATTGGTAAATAATCTCTGCCTTTTTTTTGTCTTCCTCAGTCAATCGCATATTTCTGCTACTCATGGCTAGGCCAGAGGTTTCTCTAAGCGTTGCACCAATAATTAGCTGCGTTTTTATACCAGTTAATGCAATTAATTGCTGTATTACCATACACTGCTGATAGTCTTTTTGCCCTAAAAACAATTTGTTTGGCGCTACAATATCTAGTAATGTATGTACTACTTGACATACACCTTGAAAATGATTGGGTCTGAATTTACCTTCTAAAATGGTTTCGAGAAAGCCTAAATCGTAAGTACTAGTTAACGTTGTGCCTTGGGGGTAAATTTCATTTGCCGAAGGCAGAAATAATATGTCGCATTGTGCTTGTTCCAGCAAGCGAATATCATTTTCTATTGTGATGGGATATTTGTCAAAGTCCTTGCTATCGTTGAATTGTGTAGGATTTACAAATATGCTACAAATGGTAATATCACATTTTGCTTTACTCATACCAATTAGCGATAAATGCCCATGGTGTAAAGCGCCCATTGTAGGTACAAACCCTGTGGTATAGCCCTTGTTTTTTTGCTTGTGTAAATGCGTTTGTAGAGCTTCAATCGTTTTAAAAAGTATCATGTATCGTTGTCGTATTTGGGTGAAGTTTGCGTTACCACTAATTTTCGCCGTATTTCCTTTACTTTTGCAAACTTGTTTTTCGGCTAATATTAAAAAAGGTCTTATCAATGTCAAAGAAAAGAATTTTATTCATAGCCACAGAGATGTCGCCCTATTTAGAGTTGACAGAGTTTGCTGGGATGGTCAATAGACTGGCTATAAAAAGTAACGATACAGGCTTAGAAGTGCGTTGCATTATGCCACGATTTGGTGTTATTAACGAACGTAGGCATAGGTTACACGAGGTTGTAAGACTTTCTGGTATCAATGTTTCTGTTGACAATGACGACTATCCATTACAAATTAAAGTTGCCTCTTTACCCAATGCAAGATTGCAGGTATATTTTTTAGAAAACGAAGATTTCTTTAAACGCAAGCAAATTTTTCACGATGAAAATGAAGAATGGTTTGACGATAATGGCTTAAGAACAATTTTCTTTTGCAAAGGAGCTTTGGAAACGGTGAAGAAATTTGGTTGGGCGCCTGATGTGGTGCATTGTAGTGGTTGGATGAGTAGTTTAGTACCTGCTTACATAAAAACAGCCTACAAACGTGAGCCAGTATTTGGTAACAGTAAAATTGTATTTACCATAGCTGAAAATACTTTTGAAGAAAAACTAAGTCCAGATTTTATTAAAAAAGCATTGATAAATGCGAATATTAAAGAGAAAGATTTAGATACTGCAAAAGAACTAGATAACACTGCTTTATACAAATTAGGCGCTACACATGCTGATGCGATTACGTTTGGTTCAGAAGATGTAAATCCTAAATTGATTACCGAATTTGGTAAAGCAAAAGGTAAAAAAATTGTTTCTTTCAAGGGCTTAGACACTGATCTTTCTGAGTACATGGATTTGTACGAAAGTCTATCACTATAACATAATTCAAGCATTATATTTGCCATCATAATTTAAAAATTACATTTTTCATGCCGTATTTATTTACTTCCGAAAGTGTATCTGAAGGACATCCAGACAAGGTTGCAGATCAGATATCTGATGCGTTAATTGATAACTTTTTAGCATTCGATCCTGAATCGAAAGTGGCTTGCGAAACATTGGTAACTACTGGTCAGGTAATATTGGCTGGTGAGGTTAAAAGCAAAAGCTACCTTGATGTGCAAGAAATTGCTCGTGGCGTTATTCGTAAAATTGGTTACACCAAAAGCGAATACATGTTTGAAGCTAATAGCTGCGGTATTTTAAGCGCTATTCACGAACAAAGTGCTGATATTAACCAAGGTGTAGATAAGAAAAAGAAAGAAGAACAAGGTGCTGGTGACCAAGGTATGATGTTTGGTTATGCTACTAACGAAACGGCTAACTACATGCCTTTGGCGCTAGATTTAGCGCACACTTTGTTAATAGAATTAGCTGCATTACGTAGAGAAAATAAGGCTATTAAATACTTGCGCCCTGATGCTAAAAGCCAAGTAACGCTTGAGTATGATGACAATAACAGACCTATCAGAATTGATGCGATTGTTATTTCTACCCAACACGATGACTTTGATAGCGAAGCGAAAATGCTGGCTAAGATTACTAAGGATATGAAAGAAATTTTGATTCCTAGAGTAATGAAAAAATATCCTCAGTACAAGCATTTATTTAACGATAAAATTAAATATCACATTAACCCAACTGGCAAATTTGTTATTGGTGGGCCTCATGGCGATACTGGTTTAACAGGTCGTAAAATTATTGTAGATACTTACGGTGGTAAAGGTGCTCACGGTGGTGGTGCATTTAGTGGTAAAGATCCAAGTAAAGTAGA
>JAAFHG010000285.1 GCA_013297585.1 Chitinophagales bacterium | reverse complement strand
ATTCGCTAGCCAAGTCTTTTATCAGTTGCGGATTTTTATAAGCTGCTGTATTAATGCTCACTTTATCAGCACCATTTTTCAATAAAACAGACGCATCTTCAACCGAGCTAACACCACCACCTACCGTAAAAGGTATATTGATATTTCGAGCAATTCTGCTCACCAATTCGCTTAATGTTTTACGCTTCTCATTCGTAGCAGTAATGTCAAGAAACACCAATTCATCAGCACCTTGCTCAGCATAAAAAGCTCCCAATTCTACTGGGTCACCAGCATCACGTATATTTTCAAAATTCACACCTTTTACAGTACGTCCGTCACGTATATCAAGGCATGGAATGATTCGTTTTGTTAAACCACCAAGCCCCCCTGCCCCTAAAGGGGTGCTGCCCTCAGTCCCTAAAGGGAAGTTTTGAAAGCGATTATTTATATTACTACTATTCATCAAATAAATTGTTTCAAATCAGAAATTCTAATTCTATTCTCATAAATCGCTTTACCCACAATTGCACCACTGCAACCTATCTCTTGCAGCACTTCTAAGTCCTCAACACAAGAAACACCACCACTGGCAATAAAATGCAGATTAGGAAACTTGGCAATAATGTTTTTATACAACTCAGTTGAAGGACCTTCCAGCTTACCATCTTTACTTACGTCGGTACAAAATATTTGCTGAACACCTTGTTGTACATAGCTTTCAATAAAGTCGTAAATCCATACATCGGTTGTTTCTAGCCAGCCACCAACAGCAATTTTTTCATCTTTTACATCTGCACCCAATAAAAATTTATCAGCACCATATTGTTGTAGCCAACTTACAAACATGGCTTTATCTTTTACCGCAATACTACCTACTGTAGCCAAAGCTGCACCAGAATTAAATACAACATCAACATCGCTATTGGTTTTAATACCACCACCAAAATCTATAGTTAATTTCGTTTTTGAGGCAATGCTTTCTAAAACTTTCCAGTTTTTAACAGCACCAGCTTTTGCACCATCTAAATCTACCAAATGCAAGCGCTGTAAACCTGCATCTTCAAACATTTTGGCCACTTCTAGCGGATGTTCATTATAAATTGTTTTTTGAGTATAATCACCTTGCGTTAAACGCACACATTTGCCATCAATAATATCTATAGCGGGAATTATAAAGCCCCCAACCCCTAAAGGGGAGTTTTGAGAAATGTTTTTATTGTCTTTAACTGTTTCTATTGTTTGTTTAATTTTATCAATCACTTTATCTAAATTTTTAAAAACTTCTTCATTTGAAAACCGCAGAAACTTAATTCCTAAACTTTCAAGATACTTTTGTCTTTCAATATCATTTCTTTTAACATCATCTAAAGCATGAATACTACCATCAATTTCTATTGCCAGCTTAACTGCATGTACATAAAAGTCAAGTACATACATTGAAGTTGGATGTTGTCGCCGAAATTTTATTCCAAGCTCGTTCTGACGCAAATAATTCCATAACAATTGTTCCGCCTCAGTAGGATTGTTTCTCAATTCCTCTGCCTTTTGAAATATCAAAGGATTGGCTTTATAAAACATATTGTCTTGCATAATTAGCGAGTGTATTAGCTCCCCTTTAGGGGCTGGGGGCTTTAGATTTTTAAGAAATTTTGTAAGATTTGTTCACCAGTTTTAGACGACTTTTCAGCATGAAATTGAACACCGTAAAAATTGTTTTTATGAATGGCAGCACTATATGGCTGCACATAATTGGCAGTAGCAATAGTATATTTGGTTAAAGGCACATAATAGCTATGTACAAAATAACAGTAACTATTTTCATCAATACCTGCCATTAAAGGTAATTGTAAATCGTAAATATTGTTCCACCCAATCTTTGGCACTTTTAAGTTTGCATCAGTATTTGGCTTAAATAGTTTCACAGGTTCATCAAAAATACCTAAGCAGTCTGTATTATTTTCTTCCGAGTATTTACACATCAATTGCATACCAACACAAATACCTAAAACAGGCTGTTTAAGTGTAGGAATTAGCTGATGCAAATTACTTTCCTTCAGGCTATTCATAGCACTATTGGCTTCGCCAACACCAGGGAAAATCACTTTATCTGCGGCTAAAATTTCTTCATGATTGGCGGTAACAGTAGCGTTTACCCCAATACGTTCTAAAGCATACAACACACTCTGAATATTGCCTGCATTGTACTTGATGATGACGATGTTACCCCCACCATTGCCCCTAGCCCCTAAAGGGGAACTTTCAAAGGACGTGGCATTCGTTAATTCTTCCATGTTACTATATATTATTCCCTTTAGGGTTTGGGCAAAATTGTATTTAAAAATTCTTTTGTAGCGGCTGCAACATCAGCTTTGCCTTCTAATGCTTTAATGTACGCAGAGCCAATAATGGCACCATTTGCATACTTACTAGCACTAATAAAAGTTGCTTTGTCTTTAATACCAAAACCTACTAAAACAGGGTTTTGTAAGTTCATGCTTTGTAAGCGTTGTAAATACTGTTCTACAGCATTAAAGTCTTTCTCGTTACCTGTGGTTGATGATGAAGACACTGCATACAAAAAGCCTGTACTTAAACTATCTAGTTTGCGTAATCTTTCCTCACTTGTTTCTGGTGTTACAAGAAAAATAAAATCAAGCCCATTTTCTTTAATGATAGCGCCATATTCAGTTTCAAATTCGTATTCTGGTAAATCTGGTAAAATCAAACCGTCAACACCTGCTGCGGCTGCATCTTTGCAAAAACGCTCAAACCCATATTGCAATACAGGATTCATATAGCCCATTAAAATCACAGGAATGCCCCTAGCCCCTGAAGGGGAATTAAGTACTTGCCATTGCTTTAGTTGCTCAAAAAGCACTGATATAGTCATTCCATTTGCAAGGGCAATGCTGCCACTAGCTTGTATTACAGGCCCATCAGCTAAAGGATCGCTGTAAGGCATGCCTAGTTCTATTAAATCTGCACCATTACTTTGCAATGCCTGCATGATAGACATAGTGCTATCTAATTTTGGATAACCTGCTGTGCAATAAACGTTGAGGACATTTTGTTTTTTGTGAGAAAACAAGGTTTGAATTCGGCTCATTAAATAATTTTTTCCATTTTTATATTGGCACGTTTGTGTACTGCACCATCTAAATAAATTTCCGTAAATCCGTATTTTTTGTACAAATGAATTGCTGGTTGTAGAATTGTATTTGAAAACAAAATGATTTTTTGGGCCCCCATCTTTTTCGCTTCTACAAAACTAAATTCTAATAATTGATTGCCAATTTTCTTACCCTGATGTGCTTCTGAAACTGCCATTTTTGATAACTCAAATACACCTTCTTCATGCTCTTTTACCAAGGCAAAACAACCGACTGGTTCTTTATTAATTATTGCAAAAAATATGTTGCCACCAGTATCAATAATATTCTTGACTGGATGATTTAGCACTTCTACATCAACAGGTTCTATTACAAAAAATTTATTAAGCCAAGCAAAATTTAAGGCCTTGAAACTAGCTGCGTAGTCATCTTTATATTCAACGATGCTTATTACGTTTTCCATAATCAATTGATGTTCAAAAAAGTATCTAATCCGATGCGGTGTGCGACGCAACGATGTTACATAGAATTACTGTTGCTGGTTACAAAAAAATCTTACCCATTAATACAGATTGCTTCGTGCCTCGCAATGACGATTATATACCCATTGCTGTCATATAAGTTGCCAAATCTTTATCGCCACGGCCACTTAAACAAATCACCACCACATCTTTGGGCGTTAATTGCATTTGATGTAATGCTGAAAATGCATGCGCTGTTTCTAACGCAGGAATAATACCTTCGGTTTTAGACACATGAAATGCTGCTGCTAGTGCATCATCGTCTGTAACGCTTAAGAATGTGCCACGACCGCTTTTGTATAAGTTAGCATGCATTGGACCAATACCTGGATAATCTAAACCTGCTGAAATGCTGTGTGGCTCTACCACCTGACCATCTGCCGTTTGCATTACTAAGCTTTTGCTGCCATGCAATACACCTGGCTTACCAAGCTGCGATGTGGCAGCACTCATACCACTATTTACACCATGACCAGCGGCTTCAACTGCTACTAACTGCACAGATAATTCATCTAAAAAATGATAAAAAGCACCTGCAGCATTGCTACCACCGCCTACACAAGCCACAACATGCGTTGGTAATTCAGAACCAGTTTTTTCTAATAATTGTGCACGAATTTCTTTGCTGATAACACTCTGAAAACGTGCTACCATATCAGGATAAGGGTGTGGACCAACCACAGAACCAATGATATAATGTGTATCGATGGGGTTATTAATCCAATCTCTAATAGCTTCGTTGGTAGCGTCCTTTAGTGTTTTACTACCACTTGTTGCAGGTATTACCGTTGCACCTAGCATTTTCATTCTTGCTACGTTTGGTGCTTGACGCTCAATATCTTTCTCGCCCATGTACACAATGCATTCCATGCCTTTTAGCGCACAAACAGTTGCAGTAGCTACACCATGCTGACCAGCACCTGTTTCGGCAATAATTCTGGTTTTGCCCAAACGACGAGCCAATAATATTTGCCCAATAGTGTTGTTTATTTTATGTGCACCAGTATGGCATAAATCTTCACGTTTTAGGTAAATATTGGTATTAAATTCTTCGCTTAAACGCTCTGCGTAAAACAATGGTGTAGGACGGCCAACATAGTCTTTTAGCAATTGCTGAAACTCTTGCTGAAAGCTGTCTTCATACATAATTTCCAAGTACCTAGCCTTCAATTCCTCCACATTTCTGTGTAGCATTTCTGGTATATACGCACCGCCAAATTTGCCATAGTAACCTTGTGCATTTGGATTTTGAAAAGTCTCGTAGGCTGTTTCTTTTGCTTCTAAAATTGCATCACTAATCATATCGCTGCTATTTTTTCAATTTATTTAATACAAGAAATTATAATACTACAGTTTTTTATAATATTCATTGTTAAGAAATACTATCATTAATCCATAGTCTGTTTTACAGGTTTTGAAAATGTTTTCTTAAAATTAGTAACTGGCTTAGTAGTTACAGGTTGTTTAACTGGTTTATATATTGTTTTATACGCAGGCTTTTTAGCATACTTAACCGTAGTAGCCTTAGGTGTTACTTTTTTGTATTTTGTGTAAATAGGTTTATTAATGGCAACAGGTTTTGGCCTATAATTTTCATCAAAAATATTAGGCTCAGAAGATGATACTTGCTCGCTTCTATTTGCAATGACGCCATTGTCATTATTATTAATAGGTATTTGTACTGGCGGTTCTTGATACAACAATATATTACCATTTTGCTGCTGACCACTAGTTGGATTCTGTGCTACAGGCATCAGCACCATTGGTTTATTTTTACTAGCCACATAAGCACCTTCAATTTTTGGTGAACGTAAATTAGCGGCTGATGCTGGTACAGGCACAGTGTAGTTTAAAGGTGGATATAAATCTTCTATGGGC
>JAAFHG010000601.1 GCA_013297585.1 Chitinophagales bacterium | reverse complement strand
CAGCTTTGGCACTAAACCCTAACGACACCAAATCATCATTAAAATTAGCATCACTATACATTCAAGAAGCAAGAGAAACTGGCAACTATGTGTATTACGATATGGCTGCTATGCAACAACTAAAAAGTGTATTAAAAGTTGAGCCAAACAACTTTAATGCATTAGTATTTAAAGCTTTAATTGAAATGAGTCAGCACCATTTTGCAGATGGTTTAGCAACAGCAGAAAAAGCAAGAGCCATTAACCCTTACAACGGATACATTTATGGTTTACTGGTAGATGGCAACGTAGAAATGGGTAGATACGATAGTGCTGTTGTGTATGCGGATAAAATGGTGGCTGTGCGTCCTGATTTAACATCTTACTCAAGGGTATCTTATTTAAGAGAAATTTATGGTGATTATGCTGGCGCAATAAAAGCGATGAAAATGGCTGTTGAAACTGGTGGTGCTGGTGATGAACATACTGAATGGACCCGTGTACAATTGGGTAGCCTTTACGAAAAAGTAGGTGATTATAAAAAAGCTGACACACTATATCAATATTCATTAGCAGTAAAACCTGGTTATGCTTACGCCATTGCAGGTTTAGGTAGAGTGGCTTTGGCAAATAAAGACTATAAAAAAGCAATTGGTTATTTTGAGCAAGCAGATTCGTTGATTAATGATAATGCTATGAAAGAAGAATTGGTAGATATTTATTTGCTTGCAGGTGATACCAAAAAAGCTGAAACCACCGCCAATGCTGTAATAGCAGATTTAAGTAAAGATGCAAAAGCTGCCGATGATGATGAAAATATTGGTCACTATGCTGATAAAGAATTGGCTTACGCTTACTTGAAAATCAAAGACATAGACAAGGCTTTAGAACATGCGTTACTAGAGTACAATCGCAGACCAGATAATATTGATGTAAACGAAGCCCTTGCTTGGGTGTACTACAATAATGGTGACTACGCCAAAGCATTACCTTATATAAAAGTGGCTTTAAAAACTAATTCTAAAAACCCAACATTACTAAGCAGAGCAGGTTTAATTTTTTACAAAGCAGGAGATAAAACAATGGCCAAAACTTTGTTGCAAGAAGCCTCTAACAGCAATGCATATATTGCACAAAGCTTACGTACACAAAGCGAAGAAGCTTTTAAAACTTTATAACCATTCAGTTAAAATCTGCTTAGAATTTTATAAAAATGTCCCGCAGATTTCGCTAATTATCGCAGATATTGCAGACTAATAACATTGACTTTCTGCGAACATCTGCGTTATTTGTGGGCAATGTAATTATAGAATCATCTTTAGAGAGCTTCCTGTTATGATAGTAAATTATTTGTTGCCTTTGCTAAAGTATAACAAGCAAAAGTTAATTGGGCTTTGTGTTTTGCTACTACTAATTGCTAATAATAGTTATGGGCATACCATTAATTATTCGCTAGAAAAAGCACCTACAGAACATGTGGTTCTGTTTTATCTAAAGCTTGGTTTTAGCCATATTATACCGCAAGGTTTAGATCATATTTTGTTTGTAATTGGGCTTTGTTTACTAAGCAATAAAGTAAAAGTAATCCTTTGGCAAGCCACCGCATTTACGGTAGCACATTCTATTACCCTAGCCCTAAGCATGAAAAGCATTATAGTAGCACCAAGTGCTGTGGTTGAGCCTATTATTGCCCTATCCATTTTATTTGTAGCCATAGAAAATATGCTGCTAACAGAATTAAAACCTTGGCGTATTTTATTGGTGTTTTTGTTTGGGCTAATACATGGGCTAGGTTTTGCAAGTTCACTTAACGAAATAGGTTTGCCACGCAATCAATTTGCACTCTCTATTATCTCGTTTAATGTAGGTGTTGAGTTGGGGCAAATCAGCATTATACTAGCAATATTTGCCCTACTGGTAATACCATTTGGCAAGAAACCGTATTACAAAAAACGCATTGTTTATCCCATATCAATAGCTATTGCTGCAATGGCTTTGTATTGGACAATTGAGCGGGTATTTTTTGTGTAGATGATATTTAAATAAATTAAAAGGCTGTGAATAGAGTAATCTGTTCGCAGCTTTTTGTGTAAAATGGGGATAGCAAAGTTTGTTGACGCAAGAAAGCCATAAAAAACTTGCCGCTAAGTTGGCGAAAGCAAAATGAAGGGTGAAGAAGTATAACACAAACAAAAACGCAAGTAGTTACAATACAAAAAGTGCAAGAAAATAGATTGGTTATTAGTTTGTTATAAACGGACTTTCGTCTATTTTTGAGTTGGTGGCAATTAGACCGACATTCAAAATAAATTATTGTCATTAAATATATCCCATTACATTTTGACCCAACCTATCAAATTATACGAATACTTATTTCTTTTTCATA
>JAAFHG010000449.1 GCA_013297585.1 Chitinophagales bacterium | reverse complement strand
GAAAATTGGTACTACCATTGGCAAAAGAGATTTTACGTATGGCGGTACCGATGTTGAGCGTTTGCAAGACTTTCAGGCCATGCTTGATGACCATACAGTAAAAGCCATTATGTGTGCAAGAGGCGGTTATGGTGCGGTGAGAATTATAGATAATATTGACTTTACAAACTTTCGTAAGGACCCAAAATGGGTGATTGGTTTTAGCGATATTACGGTGTTGCATTCGCACATACATAAGCAATGCCAAGTGGCAACCATTCACTCAAAAATGTGTAATAGTTTTCCCGATGATTGGTCACTTGCAGATGCTGATCAGAAAGCAACGATATTGTCTATAAAGGATGCTTTGCTTGGCACGCCAATGGTGTACAATGCTTTGCCAACAGCAGAAAATGTAATAGGTAATGTAAAAGGTGTATTGGTTGGTGGTAATTTAAAAACACTCGAAAGCCTTGCTGCTAGCGCATCTGACATAGATACGGCTGGTAAAATATTATTTGTAGAAGATACGGGTGAATATTTGTACAGTATAGATAGAATGTTTTGGAATTTGCAGCGCAGCGGTAAGCTAAAGCATTTGGCAGGCTTAATTATTGGCGGTTTTAAGGTAAAAGAAGATGTTGGTGGCGAACCTTTCGGTAAAAATGTTTATGAGATAGTAAAAGAAAAATTACAAGGCTATCATTATCCTGTTTGTTTCAATTTTCCAGTAGGTCATCAGCGTAATAATTATGCGTTAAAATGTGGTGTGGTACATGAGTTAAATGTTGCGAATGAAAGTGCTGTGTTAAAAGAAATTTCTAAAAATTCAGTTTTAGTATAGGCTTAACTCTTTTGCAATAGACTCAATATGCATTGTTATGTATTTGCAAGCATCATCGTAGTTATTTGTGCCCCACATCATTAAGAAGAAGTATTTTTTGAAAAAAAAGTGTGTACAAAATGGTCCCGATGTTTTTGTAATTGGCATTGAAAAACGTTGATAATAATTCATTTTTATCATCTCAATGTTTGAAGTATCTATATCTCTTAAAATTAGATACTTGATGCTGCATGCTTTATCATAGTTGCTTTGAATCACTAATGTGCCAATTGGCTTGCTATTTATAAATACAGGATTTAAAATCGTTACTGTATCTAAACTGAAGTTATATCTACAAATAGTTGGCTTGTATTCTGATAATTTTCCTAAACGTGACGCATTTATAGAATCATTTCTGTTTTTAATTGCAAGCAATTGCTTCTGGTTTATTTTTTTATCTAATTCATTAAGAAACTTCTCAATTTCTACTTGTGAAAAGCATTTAGTAATTCCAAGGAATATAAATATTAAGAAAGCATTAGTTTTCATGAAAAGTATTTTAAATAAAGTTACTAATCATATTTTATAAACAAAGTTGCAAAAACTGTGACAACTGTTAATAGGTTAATATTGCATAATGATTACCCTTCCTCCATATCTTAAAAAAGGCGACACCATTGGTATTGTGTGCCCTAGTGGTTATATGCCTGCTAACAAAGCTGAAACCTGTATTAAAACGCTTGAAAGTTGGGGTTATCGGGTAAAAGTTGGTAGCACATTGGGTAGTCAGTTTCATTATTTTAGTGGTAATGATAAACAGCGTACACAAGACTTGCAGCAAATGATGAATGATAGTAGCGTAAAAGCTATTTTGTGTGCAAGAGGCGGTTATGGATTGAGTAGAATTATTGACGATTTAGACTTTCAAAAATTTAAGAAAAATCCTAAATGGATTATTGGGTTTAGCGATATTACAGTATTGCATGCACATATTTATCAGCACTATCAAATAGCTACAATGCATGCACCTATGGCTGCTGCCTTTAATGATGGCGGTTTTGAAAATGAGTATATCGGCTCTTTGAAAAATGCGTTGGCTGGTGAAACTTCTAGTTACGAATGTGATAAACATGCATTAAATAAAATTGGTACAGCAGAAGGCGATTTAATAGGTGGTAATTTAACTATTGTGGCGCATTTAATTGGCAGCCACAGCAGCTATAAAACAAGGCATAAAATTTTGTTTTTAGAAGATGTAGGTGAGTATTTATACAATATAGATAGAATGTTAATTCAGCTAGAACGTGCAGAATTATTTAAGCATTTAAAAGGCTTGATAATTGGTGGTTTCAGTGATATGAAAGATACAACTGTGCCTTTTGGTACAGATATTTATAATCTTATCAATCACCATGTAAAAGACTATAAATTTCCCGTTTGTTATGGCTTTCCTGTAAGTCACGAAACTGAGAATGTTGCATTAAAAGTGGGCGTAAATCATGAACTGAAGGTTACAAAAGCTGGTGTAACCTTAAAAGAAATTTGGTAAGATATTTGCGTAGCAAATACTTAGATTTTGTAGCTAGCATATTTTAACAGCTTGCTACTATACATTTCGTTTTACATCCCTTATTTTTAACTTATTGATGCATACAGTTGTATATTGTTATGCATTACAAAAACACTAAGCCATGAAAAAAATTGTTGCAGTACTTTTTGCCATAGGATTAATAATGGGTTTTCAAGCGCATGCGCAGTTGATAGCTTATTCAGAGCCTGACCGTGATGATGCACGTGATATGAATTTTGAAGTGATGGGTAAAATGAATGGTACTTTTCACGTGTACAAAAACTACCGTGACCTAAACTTTATTTGCTTGTTTGATAATGAGATGAAGCAAATAGACAAAGTGAAACTTGACTTTTTGCCAGAGCGCATTTTTAACGCCGACTTCTTACAATATCCTGGGTTTTACTACATGTTTTACCAATACCAAAAACGCAATATTGTGTATTGTATGGCTGTAAAACTAGATGCTAAAGCGCAGAAAATGGGCGAACCAATTCAGTTAGATACCACCGAGGTAAACTACAGTGCTTCTAATAAAATTTACACAGTGCTTAATAGCGACGATAAGCAAAAGCTAATGGTACTTAAAGTGAATAGCAAAAACGAAAAAGTGCATTATCTTACTACATTGTTGTTTAATAAAGAATTTACGCTGATAAAAAAAGCAACAAATGCTATCACCATGCCAGAACGGAACGATGTAATTAGCGAATTTCAATTAGATAATGATGGTGATTTGGTATTTATTAAAACATCTGGCACAGCACAAAACGACAATATTAACAAAGTTACTTTACTGCAAAAAACTACTACAAGCGACTCTATACAGCAAGCAGACTTACGCATTAAAGGCTTGTATTTAGATGA
>JAAFHG010000682.1 GCA_013297585.1 Chitinophagales bacterium | reverse complement strand
ATAATATCAGTAAAACATTGCTAACAATATCCGGGATATTAAAAATTGAATTTTCTCTAAATGGCAAATCTCCATTATGTATCGGCGGCTCATGGTGTTCGGTAGGTCTTAAAAAGTAGGGCAGCGAAAGTAGTAATAGCCATGCAATTACATGCATACCTATTTCAATCCATTTTCTTTTTTGCCTGCTTGCTGCCATTCGGTCAAAATAACAACTATTCATTGTTGTGAAAATGTAAAAATTGCGCTTTGACATATACTTGAAGCATAACATTAACATTTGATTGCGCTTCTAACTACCACATGATTTCCTGGGCATTAATATCATGCCTTTTATTTTTAGCCAAACTTTAATTATATATTCGGCTGCTCTTGCGTCGCACTCTTGTACTGCATCAACAGTGGCATCTTAAAAGCCTTTATGAGAAAAGTATAGTAGCCATGGCAGCTTTATTTTCCAGAATACAAAGTGGGTTATTAGAATGATTTCCCAACTGGAGTATAGTTTAAATAACCAACTACTTAATTGTATTTTTTTATTTTGGTAAACCAGAATTCCCTGCATAAAATTGTAAAGCTGGCCTTCATATAATTTTCTTTTATTAAATTATTTTGGGTGGTGCCCTTGCTTCCAAACTCCATATTAAACAAGTAACCCAATTGACTGCGTTTGGCATTAAAACCGGCTCCAACAGTAATGCCATATTCGTTTAACTGCTGGTTATTTATTTTAAGGTAGGAATTGGTATAATGCATGCCGGCCTGTAGAAAGTAGGGCTCGTATACAATATTGGCATAATTAATTTTTTTTGCATATTCAATGCCTGCTGCAATACGGTTGCTATTTACCAATTGATAATTTAAACCCTTGTATTGAATATTAGACCATTGTTGTTGCACATAATCTGCACTTATAGTAAGGCTATTATTATGCACCAGTGAGATACCGCCACCATAGGTAAGCGGTAAAGTAAAATAATTGTCTTTTATGGTACTGCTGGTATATAAAGTGCCACTATCCTGCTCCACAACTATAGTTTGTTCTGCATTTAATTTTGTTTGCAGCAAAGCAATCGCACCCAGGTTTAACTGCCAGTGTTTGTTTAATTTTCCTTCATATTGAAAGCCTGCCTTACCATAGAAACTGTTTATGTACATTTTATTGGTACTTACAACAGCATTACTGGTAATATTTAATGCATTCAGGTACATGGTTTCTTTTTGGTTAAACTGTCCGAATAATGCAGTGGTTTGTACGCCTACTCTTATATTTTTCGAAAGGCTAATGGCATTAGCCAAATAAGCCTGGTGCAATCCTCCGGTGCCTTCGTAATAGGTGCCGGTATTGGTGGTTGTTCCGATAATATTCTTAGCACCGGTAAAAGAGTAATTACTACTGCTGTAGGGCAATAATCCTGCGCTTAACCCCCAGTTGCGTTTTAATTTAATTGCTAAAGCCAGTTTCTCAACTGAGAGATCTGACGATACATTATTGGTTTGATTTACCCCATTTCCATAATAAGTAACACCCTTGTATCTCATAGTCACTTCCATAGAAATAAAATGATCATCCAGTTTGCTGTAGGATGCCGGATTGGCATTGTATAAAGAGCGTGCAGAGGCCAAACTAATTCCTGCACCACCCATTCCTGTAGACCTGTCAAAGGAGCTATGTTCAATTTCACCAATACCAACGATAGAATAGGGTGATACATTATTTTGAGCAAACGTAACCGCAATTATGGTTGAGCATAGAAAAGAGAAAAGTATTTTTTTCATCGTTTATTGATTTACTGCCAGATAATATAGAACCAAGGTTACATTGCTGGTTTTGGGGTTAGCTTCACCTAATAATATTCTATTAAAAGTGGTTTGAAAATTATAGGAGGGAGGACTTATAATAAGTCCATTTTTATTAAAACTACTAATGGCAATCTGAGATTTTATATAACTAGTGATATCATAGCTATAATAGGTGTCAATCCCATATAAATCATCAATTTGTAAATCACCAGTTTGTGTAGAGGTAGTGCCACTTGTAACTACTTTGGTAATATCGGTACCAATTTTA
>JAAFHG010000116.1:9054-9500 GCA_013297585.1 Chitinophagales bacterium | reverse complement strand
GTGATTGTGTACTAATATAATTTTAACGGTGCGTTTTTGTAAGGCAATGCTAAATACTTCCATTGGGTCAACTGGCGTGCTGTTAATCGTTCCAATGCTTATTAATTCTATGTATAGTATTCTACTGTTCTGCGCTAGTCCTATAATCCAAAAGTGTTCTTTGTTGCGTTCTATTTTGTTTTCACGTAATAAAATACGTTGCATCACGCTGTAAATGTCTTCGGAGTTTACTATCCTTATTTTTTCTAATTCGTTTAATTTCACTTGCATGGTTTTGATGTTTTAAAGTTAGTTTTTTATTTTATTTCAAGGGATGGAACAGGTTTAAGGCCAGTTGTAAGTCCTGTACATTGGCTTGTTTGTAACGTTCGGTACTGGTAATGCTGTTGTGGCCGGCCATGTATTGTACTTCCCGTATGGGGTGTTTTTTTAACCATTCGCTAATC
>JAAFHG010000116.1:2794-9044 GCA_013297585.1 Chitinophagales bacterium | reverse complement strand
TTAGTTTTTGTGTCCACTTTTTGTTAGTAATTCCAGTATTTGCCGGTAATGTTTTAGTTCGGGGTATTTTTTCTTGAGTGAGTTGGCTAATTCCCGTAAACTGTCTTTCATACTGGTACTACTGCCCAAGGTCATAAATAGCCTGTCGGTTGGGTTTTCAGATTGTTTAATAATTTCTTTTCTGCTTGTTGTGATGTATTGCTGTAATGGTAAAACTTGACCAGCTTCTAACTTTAAATATCTTCTGTTGCCTTGTCCTTGCTTGATGTAAACCGTTCCTTTTGTTAAATCAATGTCCTGCGGTTCTATTTTTATTAATTCTTCTCTGTGTAAGCCTTGGTAAATCAATAAGCCCAACATACATTTGTTTCTTATGCCTGTGGGCGTTTCTAAGTGGTAGTTTTCAAAGATGTTGTGTAAGTATTCGCCGCTTAGTAAATCGTTTGGTAATCGCTGTGTATGGCCTTTTATGTAGAGATTGGCGGCAGGGTTGTAAGTACATTGTTTTTGTTTGATTAAATAGGTGTAGAGTTGTTTAACGGCTCTGATGTATTTGTTTTGGTTTTGTATGCTTAATCCTTTTTTTCTCAGGTATTTGATGTAGCTTAATAGGTCGGTATAGCTGCATTGGTTTAATTCTGTGGCCGTTTGTTCCGTCCAGTCTAAAAAGATGCTTATATGAACTCTGTAATGCTCAATAGTCTTATTATCATAGTGCTGTTCCTGAAGATAGCTTGTTATTTTTTCACTAAGTAATATATGTTCTTTGTTAGGCATTTATAATTTCATTTACAATGTGGGTATAAATCTGCGTACTGCTTAAATGTTTGTGTCCTAAAAATGTACTGATGTTTTCTATCTGCATGCCGCTTTGCATCAGGTGTGTAGCAATGCTGTGGCGAAGTGTGTGTAATCCTATTTGCTTGTTTTGTATGGCTTCGTTTTCGGTTCTGACTTGTAATGTTTTCAGTATTTTTGATGCGTTGTTATAGCTCATTTTTCTGCCTTTGTTATTGATTAAAAAACTTTCTTCTACCTCTCTATCCTTTACCAATTGAGGTCTTGCGTAGTTTAAATAATCTTCAAAGTCTTTTTTTTGTGTGGTTATAAAGGGTACATATCTTTCTTTATATCCTTTGCCTTTTCTAACATACAGTAATCCTTTTTCTAATAATACATCGCTTACGTTTAGCTGTACGCCTTCGTTACTGCGTAATCCGCAACCGTAATAAATGTTTAGTAATGCTCTGTCCCGTAAGCCTGTTGTTTTCTCGTCAATGGCGTTATATAAAAGTTTTATTTCGGATTGTGTAAGTATTTCTTTTTCGGTTGTGGTCTTGGGTTCGTTGGGTATATCCACTTCTAAAAATCCCTGTTCGGTTTCTTGTAGGTATTGGGCTAAGAGTCTTAAATTTCTAAGGTAGCCGTTGATTGTGCTGTTGGATAAAAGTTTGCCGTTGTTTAAACTTACTCTTGTTTTTTGTTGGATATAAAATGCTTTGATGTGATGTTGTTCTATGGCTTGTATGCTTTGTATTTTCTGTGTTTCCAAGTAATTAAAAAATTCCTGTACTTTTCTTGGCATACTGTTTACGGTGCTTTTGCTGTAGCCTAATAAATTCAACCATTCTTTGTAGGCTAATATTATTCTGTCGTAGGTGCTGGGCATCGTAGTTAATTTAGTGGGGGTCTTGCTCCTGTCGTGTGAAGGGTGTGAATATGATTAAAAAAGCTCTGTACCTTTTGACTGTTAAGGGTTTCAGTTTCACAATTGGGCTTGTGAATGTGCTGTGAAAGTGGTGTGAATGTCATTTGATTTTACCGTTTTTGCTTTACTGCTATGTTGCTTTTGTTTTTCTTCTTCTTTCTTTTTCAACTTCTCTAAAATATCATCCAGTATATTTATTCCTTCCTGTAAAGCTTGGTATTCCTGCCATTCGGTAATTTCATATTCATATCCATTTTTACGGTTGTTGCTTACTTGCTTTATATATCCTCTTTTTTCTAATTGTATTAAATGCCTTGTAAGCTGCATTGGGTGTAGTCGGTAGCTTTTCCGTATATCCTTTGCGAAAAATGTAGGATTATTGCTTTCTTTGGTAATAGCTGATTTTACTACACTTTTAAGCAATTCAAAAAAATTTCTTAGTTCTCCGTTTAGTTCATCACTCTTTTTCAGTAGCACATCTTTTACTAAATAATTTGCCCAGTAAATATCTTCAAGCGTTGTATTGATACACCTTGCACCCTCTTTGTTTTTATAAATGGTTCTTTGGTGTTGGTGGTAAAAGGTTATTATTTCTATCAGCTTTAAGTAGTGCATATTGGTTCGCAGTTTTTTAAATACGTTGTCGGGGATGCGTAACGCTTCTGCAAAAGGATTGATGACAGTAATATTTTTATCTATCAGGCGTTGTACATTGCGGAGTATTTGTTTTGCTTCTTCCTGTGCTGTTTTATTGATTTTTCCCGATGCTGAACGCCTCTGATACTCCATTACATTATTCAAGTGTTCTGCTCCTTCGTCCACGTAAATTAAAAAACTACGGTTGGCGTTATCTTCATAAATATTTTCTTTGGTAGTTGCTCCGCTTACACATATCGGGCCTTCTACGGTTAATACTTTTTGTACATTGTTTCCTTTGGCATCTTTATCAGTAGTGAGTTTGGTAATGCTTTGTTTGCTCATAAATTCACGCAATGGTAAGAGTGCATTATACACTCCGTCTAAATCTTCTATCAGTAAAACAATGTGTTTCCAAAAGTTTTTTGGGCTGTAGTATAATGTGTTTTCGCTTAGACTCGTTGTTGTTCTTACGCTTTCTTCGGGTAGGCATTCGCTTATTTTTGTTTGCAGATAAGTTTTTCCGCTTCCGCTTTTTCCAAAAATAATGGCGTGTAATGGTTCATCAAAAAATCGTGATAAATAAAGGAAGTATAATAAAAGACCGTTTTTGGTTTCTCCTACAAGCCCTGTTTTGCTTAGTGTTTCCAAGGTGCGTTTTACTAAGTCTTTTTCAGTTAAGTAATTTTGTGCTGCTTGTTTTTCTGCCTCTGTCATTATATGCGCTTGTGGTACTAATGCTTTTAGTTGTTGTTCTCTTTGTGCCAATCGGTATTTTTCTAAGCTTTCAATAAAATCTGCTGTTGTACTGCTGACTATGGTGGTGCTTAGTTCTAATGTTTCGGCTATACTTCGGATTAATTTTTGTGTGCTGCTATGGCTGTATAAATTTACATCGTCCCTAAAACTCCTGTATTTGTTAGCTTTCAGTTGTATATGCAAACTCACTTTTAAACGGCTTAGGTTTTCTATTTCGATGCCACCCCAGACTGTTATACTTATTTCTGCTGTTTCATAAATTAACTGGTCGGGATTACTTGTATTTAATTTGGCTTGCTCTTGGTTTATTATTGATTGCTCTGTATCACTTGTATTTATTGGTAATTCAGAAGATTGCTTTTTCTTTTCAATTGAAAAAATAAATTGCCTTTCATTTATTAGTTGCGTAAAAATAGTTTCATCTTCGTGAGCTTGTGCGGTTTGTTCATTCTTGTTTGTTTTTTTATTGGTATTCACGATTTGCTGCGCAAGTTCGTTTATATCTTTTAAAGGAACTGTAACGCTTGATATACTTACGCTTGACAATAATCCGTTTAACTCCTTACTGTATTTTTCTACTGCCGTTTTTCCTGCTTCATCAGTATCAAAAACAAAGATGATTTCATTGAGTTGCTTTAATTCTTGTATTGCTTTTTTGATTTCATCATTTAAACCATTCGTTCCAAAAGCTGCTATAATGCTGTGATTTTCATTGATTGATTTAATTTGCAACAAGGTTGCTGCATCAATAATACTTTCGGTAATGATTAAACTTTTTGTTTCTTGTTTCGGATAGCTCGGATAAATTCCTTTGCGGTCTTTTAAGTAGTAATGTTTGCTTTCGGTTTCGTTAATGGTACTGCGGAAGTATAGCCCTGTTACCTGATTGGCTTTGTTTTTCAGAGCAAAAACAATACAACCTTTACCAAAAACTTTGTAGGCTTTATCGCCTGTCTTGCTTGTTAATCCTGCATCTATCAGCAATCCATATTTCACACAATCATTTATTAGTTGCTCGTCTTTTCTTGTGCCGTGGTGGAACTGTGCTGCATTGTAGCCTATTTCTAATTTTGTAAAATCTAATGTTCTGCTTTGTATGTATTGCTTGGCTTGTGGGCTATTGTGTACTGCATTTTTAAAGGAGGTAAATATTTTTTGTAAAAATTGTTCTCTGCTTATTGCTCCTGTATTGCCTGTCGTTGTTGATACACCACTTACCATGACTGTACATTTTTTTAGTGCTTCGTGTTTTGTAATATTCTCCTGATACATCACAAAATCAATTACATCAAGGCTTTTACCGTGGGTTTTACAGTTGGCGCTAAAACAATAAGCCGTGTGAGTTTTCCAATACAGTTGCATACTGGGCGTTTTATCTTCGTGAAAAGGGCAGTTAATTCTATTCTGCTTGTCGGCTTTGTAGCCGTAATGTTTTATTACCTCTGATAATGTGAGCTTGGCTTTGATTTCCGCTATTTCCATTTGCTTGCTTTACTGGTTAAAAATATTTTCAGATACCTAATTAGGTACAAAGATATATTATGAACTCTATTAAACAAATTTTATTGGATTTTTAATTACTCTTTTAGGTATGTATATTTGCCCTATTAAAGAATATTGAGCGTTTTAGTACCTAAAAAGATATATAAATGGACACTTTCGGTAAAAAATTAAGAGAATGCAGAGAAGCCAAAGGCCTATCGCAAAAGGATTTAGCCAAACTCCTTAACACTTCTTATTCTGTAATCGGTAAATACGAACGAGATGAGATGTTGCCTTCTATTGAAGCGGCTAAAAAAATAGCTAAACTAATTGATACTACTGTGGGCTACTTACTTGGTGAGTCTAATGATACTAATGTTTTAAGGGATACCGCAATGCTCAAAAGATTAAACGATATTAATTCATTGCCCGATAAAGATAAAGTTTGTGTGCTTTACACAATAGACCATTTATTAGCTTCTGTTAAAACTCAAGCCGTTTATAAATAAACAAAGCCCGCATTTGCGGGCTTTTAAGTGTTTTAAAGTATCTGCTATCTATTTAATGCTCTTACTATATTTGCTGTATAAATAAATAACACGACACTTCCTATAATGTACAGTGCTAATAATAAATTCAACATCGCTTTACTTCCTTCCATCTCTTTAAACTCTTTTGCTATTTCTTTTGATTTGTCGTTTTTCATTAAAAGCAAATAGTATAAATAAAGTAGGGTTAATGCCAAAAAAATTATTATCCATTTATTTACTTGAGGAGTTTTTACTTGCAGTAATATTTGAATAACTCCAAGTATACCATAAACATTAAAAATTCCAAACATTGAAACTATTGCCATTGCCCATCCAGCATCGGTTTCTCCATTAGATAAACTAAAGGAATATATCTTATAGAAAAAATATTTTATAACCCTTATCATATTAATGGTCTCTATAAAGATTAAATCCTGAACCCAATATGGCTTGATTCTGCTGAATTAAATTACTATTGTTTTGCATGGCGCCATTAAATCCTCCAGGATAGAATGCGTCAACTCCAAAATACAAGGCTCCACCAACAAAAGCAGGAATAGCCATTCCGGCAGCTCCTACACCTAAACCCCAAGCTGTAACACCTGTATTTAACCCAAACTTAGCTCCACTTATTTGATTATTGTATAAAGCATAACTATCAACTGCAACTCCTACTACCGTTGAAGCTCTTCCCCAAGATTTTAAAACTTTTCCTGCTGTGGCATATGGTTTAGAATTTGCTGTAAGTTTTGCAGGATTTATATCACGGACTGCGCCAGTTGATGTAACGTATTTTCCTTGTCCTGAAAGTGTCGCCACTTCACCAAATCCAACGGCTGTGCCAAAAGCACCATTGGCAGTTGAAACTCCACCTACATCTACACCCCCCCCAGATTGGGCCCCATTAACCGCCATGTCATTTGCTAAAGTTATCGCGCTATTAAGACTGGAGTTACCAACTTTGTCATTGTATTCTTGTACAAAGCTAGCCGATCTCCAAGCTATACTCTCTACCGTAACATCATTTACATTCGTTGATCCATGATTATTGAGAACCACATGGGTTTCACTACCATCAACATTGTAAGTAGTTACTTGTATTTGCCCAGTTTCATAATCACCACTCATAATTTTT
>JAAFHG010000116.1:0-2784 GCA_013297585.1 Chitinophagales bacterium | reverse complement strand
CCACTTTCTAAAGAAGCAAATACATTATGTGCAATTTCATTTTGGCTAAGGCGTTCCTGGCCACTCATATAATCTACATGTATGCCCGTTTGTTTTGCTAAACCCATGTAAAGGTAGTTTAAAGCCATTATAGAGTTTAAATAGCCTGCTACATCGTTTTTTGTATCGGAATTACCCGTTTTGTAATACCGGGTAATGTTTTCAAATTCTTCATCATAACGCCGTGTTCTTTCTGACCAACTATAGGCTCCCAATCCATTAGCTCTGTTAAATTGGTCTTCGGTCCAGCCACGAAGATTTTTTGTAACCTTAGGGTCGGAGTAATCGTATTGAGGAATCCAGCCCCCATCAGGGTCTATATTACTTACCGGATTATTGCCCATAGCCAAATAAGGGCTGGCAAATTGCCCATAAGGGTCGGGGGCAAACCAACGCGCTAAATCATGGTTATACATGCGTAACTCAAATTGGTCCCAGGGGTTGGTGGCATCTGCTTTTTGTTGCCCCTGGTAGCCGTAACGGTAGCTTTCGGCCGTCCAGCTTCGGCCAGGTAATTGGCCGCCATGGGCATAATAATCGTTATAGCTTAAAATATTAATACCGTTGCCTGTGCCACTGGCTTTGTAGGTGGCGCGCACGTTGCCCAAATGGTCGGTTACATGGTACACCAAATACCCTGTGCCTATATTAACGCCACTGGCTACCCGTATAAGCCCCCCGCTTACTTTGGCTTCTACTATTTTAAAAGCGGGGGTGGTGGCCACTTCATCAAACTCATATACATAAGGCCCCACATACCAGGTATATTTGTATTTATTGCTGGCAGCAATGCGGTACTTGCTTTTTAGCTTACTGCCATCGGCGGCATACTCGTATTCCGTTGTGTTGCCCGTGCTGGCATAGGTAATTTTTTTTATTTTACCATCGGGAAAGTAAGTAATACTCGCAATATCCTCGGCACTGCTTTGTGTTAATTGCCCTAGGCTGTTGTACACAAAACTGCTTGTGCCAGATAAACTAGGGGTTTTAAAATTAAAACTTTGAGGAAAGGTATTGGAAGCAGCATCCACAATAGCGGTTAATTTATTGCCATTGGTGGCATTGGTGTAGGTTAAATCATCTAATACAATGTTTACATTGCTGGTGTTTTTATAGGCTTGCCTCACCAAACGGGTAATGTTGCCATTGCGGTCGTAAGTAATATTACCGCCAGCAGCACCAGTTTCAGCATATTCGCTACGTTGGGTAACCGCATTGCTTTGGTTGTTGTAGGTGCCAAATGCGCTGGTGGCCAATTGGTTAAACTCATCGTAGCTGTATTCAAAACGCAACTCCTGTTGCTGGTAATTGCTGCTGCTAATTAGCTGGGTTTGCGAGGTGCCAGCGTAATCAATATAATCTGCCCCTGTATTGGTAGCACCCACATTGGCGCGGGTTTTATGCCTTATGGCATATATTAAATTATTGTATTTACTTGTGGCTGGGCTTATGCTACTGCCCATGTTGGTGTTAGTGCGCTCATAATCGTTAGTGTAGTACTCAACAATTTCGCCAAACAAATCTTTATTTACATTAGCACTACTACCGGTGTAATCACCCGCATCGGCACCTGGGTCAAGACTTTGATCTAAACCCGGGTGGTTTATGGCTTTAAGCCCCCCGTTAAGGGTATAAACAAAATCGGTTCCCTGATAATTATTACCCGTTACTACCCGCTTTAACTGCCCCATTTTATTATACACATTGCTGCTTAAATTTTGCGTAATACTACCATAGGTTAAGCTGGTTACCGTTGGGCGGTAATTGGCATCGTAACTGTATTGGTAAAACAATTTTTCGTTACTGTTATTGTTTTGGTAGGTAGCACTGTTGCTAATACCTGTAAAGTAGTTGTAAGCACTTTCTGTTGTTTTTATTTGGTTGTTTATGCCTGGGTTTTTTGCCACAAAATCGGCTTCGGTTATTTGCATTATGTTGGCCAAACTGCGGCCAAACTTATCGTAATTAAACCACACGGTGCTGTTTTGGTTTTTTACGTAGTTAATTTTACCGTTTCTAAAATTACGGTATTGGCTGTAATAGCTATAGGTACCAGGTATATCGTTACTAGCGGCGGCGGCTGGTGCGGTGTAGCAGGCAACACTTACAAAACTTTTTCCACCAGCTGGCAAGCCATCTAGTTGGTCAATAACCGAAGATATGGGCACATAATTGGGGCCTATTAAATTACTGTTAAACCACACGCTGCCTAAACTATTGGTACTTTGGTATTCGCCAATTTCAAAGGGTCTGTTATGTTTATCGTAATTGATGTAGCTAAAGCGGTTGCCTATTGTCTGTTCAGCATTTTGTGTAAAACGCAATTTACCCTGGCTATCATAAGCATTGTTTGTTATACCCTCATCGGGGCTTTTTTTGGCTATTAACTGGCCACGGTAATTGTAGTTATAGGTAGTAGCCATGGTAATGGTATTTGGTGTGGCGCAGGCAAAGCCTTTTGGACTAACACTTTTAAGCAAGGCCCCACCCAAATCGTAGTAATTTTTGCTAAAGCGGCCGTAACTTAAGTCGTATCCTACCTCAACATTTGCTATTACCCCCCATGTATAGCCTGATGGTGGTGGGGTTTGTAAATAAGCGGGGTCGTATTCAAAACGCGTTCTGAGCATAAGCGAGCGGTTGGTGTACTGCGCTAAAAAACTGGTAGAAAATACAACCGAAGTGTTTTGATTGTAAGTAGAGAGGGTATAATCTGCCCCCTGAACCAAAACCCTATCATTATAC
>JAAFHG010000488.1 GCA_013297585.1 Chitinophagales bacterium | reverse complement strand
GCCATAGCGGTGTTATTTAAATCGTAGTTACAAAGTAGTATTGGAAAAGTGGCGTGCTGTAGTTGATGGGCAAAATTGTCTATACCAGCTGCAAAATCATGATTACCCATCGTAGCTGCATCGTATTGCATCATACTCATAGCCTTTATTTCTGGTTCGCCTTTATAAATGTTAAAGTAAGGCGTGCCCTCAAAAATATCACCAGCATCTAACAGTAGTACATTTTCTGTTTCTAAGCGTATTTGGTTGATAATAGCCGCCCTTGTAGCCACACCACCTAAACCAGCATTTCTGCTACCATCTAACGGAAATGGATCTAGCCTGCTATGTACATCATTGGTATGCAGAATAGTAATGGTATCACTATCTTTTGTAGTATTAAATGTAGTTGCTTTTAAGCCATTTGTGGTGGCAATAACCGCACCACTAGCCAAAGCCGTTTGTTGTAAAAATTGTCTTCTGTTAACGGGCATATACAATTCTTTTTTCTGTTCTTGCATCTATCGATTGTCCTTTTTCGGTAAGCCACTGCGTATAAGCAATTAACGCATCACGCAATAAATAGCCTATATTTTTTTGTGGAAAAGGGTTTAACATTTTTATATCATCACCACCGTTTGCTATATAATCAGAATTAGCGATGGTGTATGTAGCGGCCGTATCTAAAGGCTTGCCTTCTACCATTATGTTTACAGCTTTTCTTGCTTTTATGCCAAATGTAATGCCACTTATTGGCCAGCCATTTCTTTCTGCAATAGCGTTTAAAAAACTTTGCAAACTATCGCCCTTAATATCTTGTAATACCACAATATTTTCAAATGGCATTAGCTCAAACATTTTGCCCACAGTAATATCGCCTTTGGGCAAATAAGAGCGTACTCCACCATGATTTACAAATGCGGCATGTATGTGTTTCTTGAATTTTTTTTCTGACATCAATCGCATAGCATCTGTCATAAAGTTACCCAAGCCGCTTTCTGGTTGCTTTTTTGTAAGCCCTTCGGTAGAGAAACCAATTACGGTGTTCATGGTTTTAGTAATGCTATCTTTATAGCTAGCTAAAAGGTTAGTTAGGTTAGAATCAATAACGTTGTTTCTAATTTGGTAGCTGCCATGGCTAACTATTATTTTTTGCGATAATGCAATACCTATACTTGAAAAACATACTATTAACGTGCAAAAAAAACGATATAACATAACCTATACTTGTGAAAATGAAAGGTACAAATTTTATACACCCGATAATTATTTTTTTGATGCCAAGGCTCTAGTTGAAAACGTTACATTTGCCGCATAAAATTTATCTACCATGAGTTATGAAATTACGGGCAAGCTGATAGCAAAATACGATACCGTACAGCGTACTGAAACTTTTAAAACCCGCGAATTTGTAATAGAAAAAAGTGAAGATATTGGCGGTAGAGTAATTACCAACTACGTAAAATTTCAAAGCGTACAAGATAAAACTGCTTTACTTGATAGATACAATATTGGTGACGATATAAAAGTACAGTTTAACATTAAAGGCACTAAGTGGAACAAAAGTGGGGTAGATAATTATATTACTAATTTAGATGCTTGGCGTATTGAAGCTGTTAAATTGGGTGGCACAGAAACAAACGCAGCAGCCGAAGTTAATTACAACGATATTTCACCTACAGGTGATGACGGTGTAGATGATTTGCCCTTCTAAGCCGCTGATTTAAGTGATTTGAATGATGCAATGATGATTTGCGAATAACTTTAAATCAGACTTTCCTTTAATCATTGCGTTCATTTAAATCATTTAAATCGGTGATAAAACAACTCTCTTTAAAACTAAAGCCAAGTGAGGCCTTAGACGATTCAACTATAAAAGAAAATATTGCTAAATCACTAGGTAAAACTACTGATGCTATAACTGGTTTCTTCAAGCTAAAGCAATCTATTGATGCTAGAAGTAGGCAGCAAGTTTGGATTAATGTTACCGTAAATGCTTTTATAGATGAACCATTTGTACAGCGTAATATTAATAAAGTACAGTTGCAAGATGTGAACAACGCAAATAAAAAGGTAATTATTGTTGGTGCTGGTCCTGCTGGCTTATTTGCTGCGCTAAAGTTGATAGAACTTGGTATTCAGCCTATTATTTTAGAGCGTGGCAAAGATGTACGTGCTAGACGTAGAGATTTGGCTATTTTGAATAAAGAAGGTATTGTAAACCCAGAGAGTAATTACTGCTTTGGCGAAGGTGGTGCAGGCACTTATAGCGATGGTAAATTATACACACGTAGCAATAAACGTGGTGATATTAATCGTATTCTTAACTTATTTGTACAATTTGGTGCCGAAGAAAAAATATTGTACGAGGCGCATCCGCATATTGGTACCAATAAACTACCGCAAATTATTACTGCCATGCGTGAAGCCATCATAGGCCATGGAGGCAAGTTTTTATTTGAGCAAAAAGTAACAGACTTTATTGTTGAAAATAATATAATTAAAGGTGTTACTACGCAAGCTGGCAATAGCTTTCATGCAGATGCGGTGATATTGGCTACAGGTCATTCAGCTAGAGATATTTTTGAACTACTATACGCAAAAAATATATTGATAGAGGCCAAGCCTTTTGCACTTGGTGTGCGTATTGAGCATCCACAACATATTATTGATAGTTTGCAATACCATTGCGTCACTAGAGGTGATGCATTGCCACCATCATCTTACAGTTTGGTAGAGCAGATAAAGGGTAGAGGTGTGTTTAGTTTTTGTATGTGTCCAGGCGGCATTATTGCGCCTGCAGCTACCAATGCAAAGGAGTTGGTGATAAACGGTTGGAGCCCCAGTAAACGCAACAACCCTTATGCCAATAGTGGTATGGTGGTAAGTGTGGAATTAGAAGATGCAGAAAAAGAGTTCAAGAGTTCTAGGTTCAAGGTTCAAGGTTCGGATGCATTCACTATTCACAATTCACCACTCACTTTAATGCATTTTCAGCAAGCCATAGAAG
>JAAFHG010000701.1 GCA_013297585.1 Chitinophagales bacterium | reverse complement strand
TAAATTGATTGGTATTTGATATTTGGTTATAAGCTAATTCTTTAAAATCATTATCAGCACCAGTACCTGGTGTTACCCAATCTGCTCGCATTTCACCAACAGCTACTTGGTGGTTTACTAATGGTCTTAAAGCACCATAAGCACCACGAAGCATAAATTCTGCATCCCAGTAATCTTTAGGAAATTTAGATTCTAATACCACGTCACCGGGCTTAGCATCTAGAAACTTGCTACATGAAGATGTAAAAATAACCAAGGCTAGCAACACAAATACAACCTTGTTTTGATGTAAAAATTGACAATACTTTTTCATAAAGCTTCTATTAAAAATGTAATATTATAGTTATTAAAGGTCCAATTGAATACCAAAAACAAATGATTTAAGTGGTGGTAAATTGCCATAATCTACACCATACATATTAGGATTGACATAGTTTCCAACTTCTGGGCTATAACCTTTGTAGTTTGAGAATGTAACCAAGTTTTGTGCGGTTGCCATTATTCTTGCATTGCTAAACGCTTTTTTAAATACACCAGTAAGTGGGAAATTGTAAGCTAGTGTAATTGTTTTGATACGAACATAAGAGCCATCTTCAATAAAGCGGTTGGAAAAACGACCGTTACCTACAGGATCCCCATTTTGTAATCTAGGGGTATTGGTTTTATCGCCTTCATTTTTCCAGTAATTCAATATATCTGTTGATTGATTGCTGTAATCTGATAGGCGCTCTAAAGCTGCACGACGTGCATTGTAAACTTCGCCACCTATTGCAAAGTCAGTAAACACTGATAACTCGAATTGCTTATAGCTAAAGTTGTTAATAAAGCCACCATAAAAATCAGGATTAACATTGCCTATTACTTTTCTATCGTTCTGGTCGATAATGCCATCTTTATTAATATCTTCAAAAATTACGTCGCCACCTTTAAATGGATTGGTATTAGCAGCACCATTTTTTAACGTTACATCAGTTGAATTTTGATAAATACCTAAAGCATTGTAGCCATAAAAAGAACCCATTGCAATGCCTGTACGTATTGCCATGCTATAATTATCTACATTTTCGGTACTATCTAACCTTGCAGGTAATGATAGAACTTTGTTTTGGTTGTAAGAGAAATTAAACTTGGTTTGCCAAGATAACCCTTTGGTATTGTCTAACACTTTCCAAGCTAGAGATGCTTCAATACCAGTGTTTCTTACCGAACCTTCGCTTACAGCATAGTTTTTAAAACCACTAACCGTAGGTAGGTTAATAATATTGAATAAATGATCTGTTTGTCTATCGTAGAAATCTAGCGTAAGGGCTAATCTACCTTTTGCCAATTCTATATCTGCACCAATATTAAATTGCTTAGTTGATTCCCACTGGAAATTTGAGTTACCTAAAATACCAATACTTATGGCCGAATAGATATAAGGCGTAGATACAAAAGAATTGAATGAATTAGTTACACCTACATTATCGTTACCAGTAACACCATAGCTTGTTCTTAATTTAAGCTCACTAATGGTTTTGCTATTTTTTAAGAATGCTTCTTTACTTAGGCGCCATGCAAAAGATGCTGCTGGAAAATAACCCCATTGTTGTCCTTTTGCAAATCGGCTAGAACCATCTGCTCTTAGCGTACCGGCAAAAATGTATTTATCTTGAATAGCGTAATTAATACTTGTAAAACCAGACAACAAATTCCAAGCTGGTGAAATACTACCTATTGAATCTAAAGATTTAGGATCACTTGTATTTACAGTCGTTTGCTGATCGGTAGAAATACCTAACACGCTACCATTAGGGCCTAGTGCACCTACAGCCCTACCGTATTTAGAATCTAAAGTTGTAGACTGTGCAGCTAAACCTACTAAAGCAGTTAAATGATTACCAGACTTTGTTTTCTTGGTATAGGTTAAAGTGTTCTCGTTTAAGAACATCAACTCTGCACTGTTTTGTGCTGATGCAGCCCTTACGATATAACCTGTAGTTGCAAAACCTGTAGATGGTAAAAACCTATTTTCTTGTAGTCTAAAATA
>JAAFHG010000054.1:2500-14198 GCA_013297585.1 Chitinophagales bacterium | reverse complement strand
TTGGAATTTTTCGGCAATAGCCGCAGAAATAGGACGTTGTTTTAAAAGGTCAAGATAGTAAAAGTCAACATTAGTAGGCGGTTCAGAGCGTTCAAGTCTGTTTAAAGCCATACTGCTAATGCTACAGGTAGTACTGTGTTTGAAAATAACTTGTGGTGTGGTAAAAGATGTATCAGCTATTTGCTGTAACTGCTGTTCAGTCTCGAGTGCAATCCAATTCATAAGTGCTTCTTATTCAAAAAAATACAACTAAAAATTAACCTCTAAAATATTTAGGATTGGTAGTAGGGCAACCTTTACCACGGCTAGAAGCACAAGATGCCAAAATTGCACCTGTAAATGCAAACAAAACAATAATTATGATTGTTTTTTTCATAAAATAAAATGTATGAAGGGTTAAATAAGATATACCTTACTTCAAAGATAAGGTAAAGATGGTAGTTGTTGCCTCTTCAAAAACATAAGTTTTTGTAAAATTATTTTCAATATGCTAATTGTGGTTACTTACTTTCGCAATTATCATTCTGAAAAATACCCCTAACATTACATGAATTTACAATTAACTCGTCCCATCGCCTTTATAGATTTAGAAACAACAGGCATCAATATTAGCAACGATAGAATTGTAGAAATAGCCATTGTAAAAATTGCCGTTGATGGTGCAAAATTGGTAAAACGCAAAATCATTAATCCATTAATACCAATACCACAGGGCGCAAGCGATGTGCATGGCATTACCGATGAGATGGTAAAAGATGCACCAACGTTTAAAGCTGTTGCCAACGAAATAAAACAGTTTTTAGACAATTGCGATTTGGGTGGGTACAATAGCAATCGCTTTGATTTACCTTTATTGATAGAAGAATTTTCACGTGCAGGTATTGATTTTAACATTAACGGTAGAAAATTGGTAGATGTGCAAAAGGTATTTCACCAAATGGAACAACGTACTTTAGGTGCAGCATATAAATTTTATTGCAATAAAGTGCTTGAAGGTGCGCATGGTGCAGAGGCAGATGCAACAGCAACTTGGGAAGTTTTAGAGGCACAAGTAGAGCGTTATCCAAATATTGGCAATACAGTAGAAAGTATTGTAAAATTTACAGGTGAAGATGATATTGTAGATTTTGCTCGCCGTTTTATAAAAGTGAATGGTATAGAGGTTTTCAACTTTGGCAAGCACAAAGGCAAGCCTGTAACGCAAGTGCTAAAAGAAGAGCCACAATACTACGATTGGATGATGAAAGGTGATTTTGCAATTAACACAAAACAAAAATTCACAGAAATTTTAAATAGAACTTTGTTAAAGAAGGGGTAGTTGAACGTTAAAACCCTGTTATTTGCTAAAAAATAGCTGGTAAATTCATTTTTTAAACTATCTTAGTGATAAATACCCCCTTTTAGTGTTGGAAAAATTGGTTATAATACCTACTTACAATGAGAAGGAGAACATTGCAAACATCCTTCATGCTGTATTTAATTTACGGCAGTACTTTCATGTGCTTGTAATAGATAACGGCTCACCAGATGGTACTGCAAAAATTGTAAAAGATTTACAACCAACTTATCCTAATCAATTATTTATTGAAGAAAGAGCTGGCAAACTAGGGCTTGGTACTGCGTATATACATGGCTTTAAATGGGCTATTAAAAATGGTTACAAGTACGTTTTTGAAATGGATGCAGATTTCTCGCACAATCCTGAAGATTTACAGCGCCTGTATGAAGCCTGTAAAATTGACGGTGCAGATGTAGCTATCGGCAGCCGTTACGTTAAGGGTGGTAAAGTAGCCGATTGGCCGTTTGATCGTCATTTTTATTCACGTGGTGGTGCTTTGTATACCAAAATACTTACTTGGCTACCCGTTAAAGATCCTACTGCAGGTTTTATATGTTATAGTATCAAAGTATTAGAAGCTATTAAACTTGATGAAATTAATTTTATAGGTTATGCATTTCAAATAGCTATGAAGTTTGTTTCGTGGAAACTTGGTTTTATGATTACAGAAGTACCTATTACTTTTCAAGACAGAAAAACAGGTGTAAGTAAAATGAGCGCTAAAATCTTAAAAGAAGGTATGGTAGGTGTATTGCGCTTGCAATGGCAAAGTATGTTCGGCGGCTTTAAGCGTAAGGTAAAAGTACCTACTGAAACCGCTAAAGTTATTTCGGGTAATTTTAGTGCAGATTTTGCTGCTGAAAGCAAATAACAGATTTAAAATCTTCAATCAAAAATTTAAACCACAAATTCCAAATTATTATTTCTTGCGCTCTACCTTAATCAAGCTACATATTGCCGTTTTTCTCTGGGGTTTTACTGGCGTACTTGGTAGGTTAATTACACTCAACGCACCATTATTGGTTTGGTACAGGATTCTCATTACAGTAATTACATTGTTTGTAATGCTTTGCTCTACTGGCAAGCTAGAAAAACTACCAGTTAAAAAAGTATGGCAGTTATTTGGTGCAGGAGCTATTGTAGCCTTACACTGGGTATTTTTTTATGGCAGTATTAAGTTTGCTAATGTTTCTATTGCCTTAGTTTGTCTATCGTCGGCTGGTTTATTCACCGCTATTGTAGAACCTATTTTTACCCGTAAAAAGTTTAATGCCATAGAGTTCTTACTCGGTTTTATAGGTATTGCTGGTATTTATCTCATTTTTCATTTCGATCCGCATTATAAACTTGGCATTCTAATAGGGCTACTTGCAACTCTTTTTAGCGTTGTGTTTTCAATTGTCAATAAAAAAGTGGTAGCTACCATTGCGCCAAAAACCATGATGCTGTACGAATTAAGCGGTGGCTTTTTGGCTATTACGGCTTTGTTGCCATTTTATTTATTAGCATTTCCTACCAATCAAATGGTTCCTACTATGTTAGATTGGTTTTGGTTAGTGTTAATGAGTTGGTTTTGTACACTATTGGCTATGGATTTGTCGCTACAGGCTTTGCAAAAAGTATCTGCATTTACACAAAATCTTACGTTAAATCTAGAACCAGTGTACGGCATTATACTGGCTTTTGCTGTTTATCACGAAAATAAAGAATTGGGTGATGGCTTTTATTGGGGTTTTGCACTCATTATTTTGTCAGTAGCACTACAAATGCTACGTGTATTACGCTATAGAAAGGTTTAAAATTAATTTTTTAGCAGTTTGTAATAAAAAACTCTAAAAATCTATTGCTATTCAAAACTCATTCCTTACTTTTGCCGTCCGAAAAAAAATGTGTTATGGCAAGAGTATGTCAAGTTACAGGAAAAAAGCCAATGGTTGGTAATAGTGTTTCTCACTCAAACATTAAAACTAAACGTAGGTTTTTGCCAAATTTACAAACAAAACGTTTCTTTTATGCTGAAGAAGACCGCTGGGTTACTTTAAAAGTATCTAGCGAAGCTATCCGTACCATCAATAAAAATGGTTTAGAAGCTACAGTCAAAGCACTAAGAGCTAAAGGCGAAAAAATCTAATTTTATACACCACAAATTATCTATATAATGGCAAAGAAAGGTAGCAGAGTTCAGGTGATTTTGGAATGTACCGAGCATAAAACAAGTGGTATGCCTGGTACAAGCCGCTACATCAGCAACAAGAACAAAAAAAATACTCCTGAGCGTTTAGAGCTTAAGAAGTATAACCCAATTTTGAAAAAAGTAACTGTTCATAAAGAAATTAAATAAACCATGGCAAAAGTAGCTTCAAAGAATGCGAAAGTTAAGGATTTAAAGGCTGCAGCGGAAGCCAAAAATTACACTAAAGTAATTAAAGCCGTACGTAGCCCAAAATCAGGTGCCTATACTTTTAAAGAGGCAATCATACACAAAGACAAAGTGAAAGATTTCTTAGCTGAAAAATAACTATTTGTGTTTATAACTTATTACAAGCTGGTTCAATTACTTGAGCTGGCTTTTTTATTTCTGTACATTCGAAATGTTAATGTGATGTGGCGGCTACGTTTTATAATCTACATTGGTACTAAATATGTAAACTTTTAACTGCAAAGAGTTATCTAACACTATTTGATACGTTAAAAATGAACACTTTTTGTGTATAACTAGTGTTTGAAAATATTTTTTATTTTACGGATTGATTTTAACAATACTTTTGATTTTTTTAAGGCAAATCTTTAACTGTGAGCAAGCACATTAACAAAGTTTCTGCCGCCGGCTTGGTAATAGCACTTGGCATTATCTATGGCGACATTGGTACATCACCCCTCTACGTTTTAAACTCAATTATTAACGGCAGGCGTATTACAGAAGAATTGATACTAGGTTCTTTATCTTGTATTATTTGGACGCTTACACTGCAAACTACCGTAAAATACGTAATACTGACCTTGAAAGCGGATAACCGTGGTGAAGGCGGTATTTTTAGTTTATACGCCTTGGTAAGACGTAGAAAAAAATGGCTAGTAATTCCTGCAATGATTGGTGGTGCAGCTTTATTGGCCGATGGTATCATCACCCCACCTATCTCTGTAACATCGGCTGTAGAAGGTTTGCGTCAGTTGCCTGCGCTACATGGTATTACTACCAAAACCATCATTATTATTGTTAGTTGTATTATTGCCTTTCTATTTTTCTTGCAACAGTTTGGCACCGCTTCTATTGGTAAAATGTTTGGCCCTATTATGATTGTGTGGTTTGGTATGCTTGCTGCACTTGGTTGTACGCATATTTTCGATGATTTGGGTATTTTTAAGTCGCTAAGCCCACATTATGCTATTGAGTTACTAACAGTATATCCTAAAGGTTTCTGGATTTTGGGAGCTGTATTTTTATGTACCACTGGTGCTGAAGCCTTGTATAGCGATCTTGGTCACTGTGGCAAAGGCAATATTCGTATATCGTGGGTATTTGTAAAAACCTGCTTAATACTTAACTATTTAGGACAAGGCGCTTGGTTACTAGCCAATTATCATAGTCAAATAATTCCAGCAGGGTTATTCGAAAGTGGTTTTAACCCCTTCTATGGTATTATGCCACAATGGTTTAAGTTGATAGGTATTATAGTAGCAACGGTTGCTGCAATAATTGCCAGCCAAGCTTTAATTTCTGGATCTTTTACGCTCATTTCTGAAGCAATACGCTTAAACCTATGGCCAAGAATGAAAATTACCTACCCAACCGACGAAAAGGGGCAAGTGTATATACCTGGTATAAATTTGTTATTGTTTGCGGGTTGTATAGGTGTGGTAATGTATTTCCAAAAGTCTTCTAATATGGAGGCTGCTTATGGCTTGGCTATTACCATGTGCATGATTAGCACGTCTATCCTGTTTGCCAATTTCTTGGTCAGTCATCGTGTAATACCTATTTGGATATATGTATATCTTGCTACGTATTTTACCATAGAAGTCTCCTTTTTAATTGCTAATCTAGAGAAGTTTCCACATGGTGGTTACGTTACACTAGTAGTAGGTGGGGCTTTATTTGCGGTTATGTATGTATGGTTTAGAAGTAGAAAAATTAAAAACCGCTATGTGGAATTTGTACGCTTACAGCATTATATACCAATGCTTAAAGAATTAAGTGAGGATACAAGCATTCCAACATATGCGACGCATTTGGTATATATGACTAGTGCTAACAATCCAAAAGAGATTGAGCATAAAATTATCTATTCTATTTTAAACCGAAAGCCGAAGAGAGCCAATGTTTACTGGTTTGTACACGTTGATGTGCTAGACGACCCATATACTTGCGAATACAGCGTAGACCATGTAGTAAAAGACGACGTGATAAGAATAGAGTTTAGACTAGGTTTTAGGGTAGAGCAAAAAATTACGCTAATGCTTAAACAAGTAGTTCAAAACTTAGTAATGAACAAGGAAGTAAATATTACAAGTCGCTACACCAGCTTAGAAAGAAACAATGTAGTAGGCGACTTCCAAATTGTTGTACTAGAGAAGTTCCTAAGTCAAGATAATGAATTGCCATTCTTTGAGCGCATTATTATGAAATTATACTTTTGGTTAAAAGAAATAAGCCTAAGCGAAGAGCGTGGTTTTGGATTAGATCCCAGTAATGTAACTGTAGAGAAATTTCCTCTAATTGTATCTAATATTCCAAGCTTTAAACTTACAAGAATAGATCATCACTAAGCTAGGTATTCAAGTAAAAAAGCGAAGTAACAGTTTAATGTTGCTTCGCTTTTTTACTTGTAGGAATGCTTGAAAAATTAATTACTAGCAGTTGTTTTGTTTAGTAACGATTGAAGCAATAGACTTAGTAACACAACTACTAATGCACCTGCTACATTCAACCACAAAAAGCCAAAACCTATAATATTGTATTTGTCTAAAATAAACAATGCAATTACAATTAGCTCACCAGTAATAGCGGCATAAAATACGGCGTTGCTTTGTACTTTTTTAAGGTAAAATGCTACCAGAAAAATACCGAGAATTACACCATAAAATAGCGAACCCAATACATTTACAGCTTCAATTAAACTGCCTATCCCTGTAGATAATTCGGCGGTAATAATGCAAAAAATACCCCAACCGAGTGTATAGTACTTCGACGTCTTGTAATCACTTTCGCATTGGGCTATATTACTTGCATCATAGTGTGTTTGTTTTTTTATGCGTAAGTGAAAGTCAATAACTGTACAGCTTGCTAAAGCATTTAATGCCGCAGCTATGGAGCCCCAGGATGCTATAAAAATAATTGCAATTAATAAGCCTACTAAACCTTTGGGCAAATAATCAACCACAAAGCGCAGAAAAATATAGTTGGTATCGTTGGTGTCAGACGTTGGAAGTGCTTTTTTTAGTACGGTTTTATATTGTTTTTGAAGGCTATTAAGTTGCTTGCCTACTTGCTGTAAGCTGTCTTTAAGTAGCGTATTTTGCTCATTAGCCACATACTTTGCTGTAAGTGCCTGCTGTTGCTTTTGTGCTTTATTAAATTGCTGCTCAATACTTGCTAACTCTGCTTTGTAGCTCGTTTGCTTGGCCTTTTCATCTACCGATTTATTAAAGAAAATTGGTGCCGAATTAAATTGGTAAAACGTAAACAATAGTGCCCCAATTAGTAAGATAAAAAACTGCATGGGCACTTTTACCAAGCCATTCATTAGTAAGCCAAGTTTACTTTCGGTATTGTTTTTTGCAGTTAAATATCTACCCACCTGACTTTGGTCGGTACCAAAATAGGATAGGGCCAAAAAGAAACCGCCTATTACGCCACTTATTATATTGTAGCGGTCTTTAAAATCAAAACCTTTAGCAGAAATACCTGTAGTTATCACATTTAGCTTGCCATTTGCACCGCTCACTTTTAATGCTTCTTTAAAGCCAATACCGTTTGGTAAATAATGTACAATATAATAACCTGCGGCAAACATGCCTATAAAAATAATAGCCATTTGCAATTGCTGTGTGTAGGCTACTGCCCTTGCGCCACCGCTTACAGTGTAAATAATTAATAAACCGCCTAGCACAATGTTCGTCCAGAAAATATCCCAGCCTAGGAGCGACGATATAATAATAGAAGGCGCATAAATGCTTATGCCAGTAGATAAACCACGAGACAATAAGAATAAAGAAGATGTAAATAGTCGTGTCTTAAAATCGAAACGTTGTTCTAAATACTCGTAGGCAGTAAATACTTTTAATTTGCTAAAAAGAGGCACAAAAGTGATGCACAATATCACCATAGCTATTGGTAAGCCAAAATAGTATTGTACAAAACGCATTCCATCTGTAAATGCTTGGCCTGGTGCCGATAAAAAAGTGATAGCACTTGCTTGCGTACCCATTATGCTTAATAATACCAAATACCAAGGCATGCTTCTATTACTAAGAAAGTAGCCTTCTAAGTTTTTTGAAGTACGGCTTTTGTACAAGCCATAACTTATAATGCTTGCAAGCGTAACCGATAGAACAATCCAATCTAACTGACTCATGCAAAATAGTTTGTAAACCAAATAAAAAAACCAATAATTGCCAATAGCACAACAATGGTAAATGTATACCACTGTGGCCAAGACTTAAATAGAGGTACGTTAGACATTTTTTTATCACACGAATTTTAAAACAATTACACAAATTTCACGAATGCCTTTGTTTGAATTATCAGCATTTACGATGCAGCTTTTACGTTTCACTTTTCACATCACTATTTCCTTCTGCTGCTTAATAAACCACTCATTAGCAACCCAAGTGTTAGCCCTATAATAAGCCCAATCTTTACATTTTTAATAAAAAAACCAATAGCCACAGCTATTACAATTATCATAAAGGCACTAATTCCTTTTCGCTGCTGCATATTTTACTTTTATTATTTTCCTTGTGCAATTAAATTAGCCATTAAGCGGTAAGCACCAGGCACACCAGCAGGCAATTCTCTAAATAATACCAAGCTTACATAGGTAAAATTGCCCTTGCCAAATTTTGTGGTAATTAAGCTACCGTTACCTTGCTTTTCACCTGAATCATTCATGCCTAATATAGCTTCGTAGTGGTTGTCTATTTGCTCTGCTTGGTAGGTACTTCTTTCTTGAATCCAACCAGTAAAATCTGCATCTGTAATCTTATTCGGATAGTTTAATAAGACATGATTAGGTAACAAGTAATTTACTTTAGCATCTTCTTCTGTAACTCTTGATCCTGAATTTACAACAAATGGATAAGGCCCCATCTTAATAGTTCTAGTACCAATCGTATTGCTTTTAGCATATTGTACTATTAAATTACCGCCATTTTTTACATAATTCATTAACACGTCGTACTTATTAGTCATGTACTCGTATAAGTTGTAAGCTCTTACACCCGTTACAATGGCATCAAATTGTTTTAAATAGTCTTCATTCAAATCTGTTTCACCAAGCATTTTTACCTCGTAACCCATTTGCAATAATGCCTCAGGCACTTTGTCGCCTGCACCTACGATATAACCTACTTTTTTGCCAATTATTGTTATATCCACATTTACCAAATTTGCCTTGGCTTTAGGGAAATATGTAATGGTAGGTATATGATCGTAGGCGATATTTTTTGTATAGCCACTGTATTTACCATCATTTGTTGTAAGGCTGGTAACTTCTGTTGTGTTTCTAACTTTTAAGGTAGGGGTAAATGTGCCAGACCAATAATTTTCTACATTGTTAAACGTACCATAAGTAATATTAGATGCACTGTATTTCCAGCTAGGTGTGTATTGCTGATTGATACTATATAATGTACTATCTTTTACGTTACTCTTAAAGTGAATTTGCGTAAAAACGGGCTTCCCATTTAGCGATACAAAATTGTCTTTCACATAACTTAATTCCATTTTAGGCAACACAACCAATGGTTGATACAACTCACCTTTTGCAGGATCAACTACTTTATATATGATAGATCGTTTAATGATAAATATTTCACCTTCAATTGTTACAACAAAATTTACTTCAAACGCAGCATCGTTTTCTGCTTTACCAATTAATGTTTGGTCACGTACATCAAAACTGCCTTGTAGTTGTGGATATTCTAGCCAGTATGGTTGCGATATTTTTTGATTAGAAGCTACTGCTATACTGCTATTTATTTGCACATTTTGGTTTTGTTCCACAGTTATGTTTAAAGTACTATCGATACCTTTTGCTATAATTTTTTGTAACACAACTTTAGCCGAATTACGCTTGTTTAAAAAACTACTCAACTTCAAAACATCACCTTGTGCAACACTTGTTTGTGTAGTGGTTGCTTCTGCAAATAGACCGCTACAAGCTTCTATAATATCTTGTATTTCTTGTAATTTTTTATTACGCCAATTGTTTTCTGGTGAGGCTTTTATGGCTTTATAAATTTGTACTAGAGGCGCTACACATAGTTCTGGTTTTTCAAAGTTAAATGTAGAGGTTACATTATCTATTTGTGTAGCAATGGCATCACCACCTTCAATTCTGTGCCAGCTAATATCAATATCATCCATTAAATCTGATTTAGGTGCAGATCCGCCTGTGGTTGTAAAGTATTCGTAAATCTGCCCACGTCTTCTTGGTCTACCTTCACCCTGACTCTTATGCATACTTCTTGCTTCGCCACCTAATTCGCCATAGCTCTTACCAAGTAAAGGATTATAGCCACCAACATCTACTTTTAATTGATTCTCACTGGTAGTATTAGTGCCGCCAAAATTAAAAGTATTCCAAAGTATGCGTTTTGCTTGCCAAGGCTTTACGCCATATTTAAATTGTTCAGTAAATTTAGTTGGGTCAGCTGCCGCTATAAACGCTTCATCAGCTAGTAATGCCGATGCAGCATGATGCCCATGACCAGCCCTCGCATCACCAGGAAATCGTTTAATAATAATATCAGGTTGATATTTCCGAATCACCCAAACCACATCGCTTAATATTTTCTCTTTATCCCAAATGCGCAATGCTTCCTGTGAATTTTTACTAAAGCCAAATTCATAGGCTGTACTAAAATATTGCTCTGCACCGTCAATACGCCTTGCAGCAATCAATTCTTGTGTGCGTATCATGCCCAATTCAATACCCTGTTCGCTACCAATTAGGTTTTGCCCACCATCACCACGGGTTAAACTTAAGTATGCAGTACGGTATAGTTTTTCTTTGGCAAAAAATGGCAGCAAGCCATTATTCTCATCGTCTGGGTGCGCTGCTACATATAATACACTACCTAATACTTTTAATTTTTTTAATTGCATTAAAATGTCTGCACTATTATATGTAGGTGGTACTTGTGCAAATGAGGTTACAAATAGTAACTGTAATAAAAATAAACAACTGATAATTTTCTTCATCGTAATAGTGCTAAAATAGATATTGACGAAGATAGTACCCCAAACTGAAACATAACTTGTTATACACGGAAAAGCCTTGGAGCTTTACGACAAGCCTATTCTATATATAAATGGTAACAGTCTAATATTTTGCAACAATTACTTTTTTGATGTTCTACTAGCCCAAAATAGCAAACTCACGTAATTTAATATTAGGTTGCGTCAATTGATCTAGTTACTATAGCTAAAAGAGTATCCCATTACTTGTTTAAAATGCTTCATTAAGTATCAAACATTCTCTTTCGTAATTTTTTTTATTGGGTTACCAGCAATTGTAATACTATTTGGCATTAGTTGCGTCGCACACTTCAACAGTAGAATTTTATTCAACTTTTTTAAAGCGTAGAACGTACTGTTAGCAGTGTTTTCAGCATAATTAGTCAGTAATTGTGTAATTTTTTTCAGATAAAACTACAAATAAGTTTGTTGGTTAGGAATATGGTTCTATATTTGCACCCCGCTACGATAAAAGGGTGGAAAGTTCTTTAAAGGTTTAGGTAAGAAATAATTGAAGCTAGAAAATTTTTCAAATAAAAATTTGGTAGTTTTAGAAAAGGTCTTATCTTCGCCGCCCGTTCGGGAGAAAGGGTAGTTCTTAGAGTGTGAAACTGGTGATTAAGTAATTGAAAATCAGTTGATTAGCGCTCAAAAAGAGGTAGAAAATAATTTTGCCAAATAAACTAAAATTTATTTGGTTTAAATAGAAAAAAAGCCCTTACATTTGCAATCCGGTAAAACGGTAAGCGATTAAGAAAGCTTAAAAGATCTTTGAAAGTTTGGAAGCAACAAAGCATGTTTTTTGAGAAAACAACATGTAAGGTAATAAGCGTAAAAATTAAAATTAGAACTGTACCGTTAATTTTTAAGAGAATTAATAGTCAGATCAAAAACTCATT
>JAAFHG010000673.1 GCA_013297585.1 Chitinophagales bacterium | reverse complement strand
GTTATATCCGTCCAACTAGTTCCACCATTTACGCTTTTAAAGAACTTGCCTTGCCCTGTGGGTGTGCCATATCTAAAACTAGCATACAACACATTGCTATCATTAGCTGCTACAGCCAAATCCATCATTTCGTTGGCTATAGGATTTAGCGTAGCAAAATTAAATAAAGGTGTACTTGAAAACGAAGGAGTACTTATATTTGCTGGAGTTGCTTTATACAACCAACGCCCTGACAACACAAACATATTATTTGTATTTTGTGGTATAGGTATAAGCCTGTAGTTAATAAATATATTAAAAGCATTAAAACTGTAATTCCCTAACTGCGCGTTACCTGTACTGTTTAATTTTATTAAAGATGCATTTTGTCTCACATAGATATTGTTAGGGGCGTTATGTTGAATATAACATTCTCCACCATCGCCAACAATATTTATATGTTGATTTGGGTTTAAAGAGCCTGTATCTAATAAATTTATCCAAGCGCCAGAACTTAACCGAATATGGCTTGAATTATCTTGCGCGCCTGTTACCAGCAGGTTAGTGTCTGTATTGCAAGTAGCTACTCTATACGCTTGTGTTATTTCAAACCCAGAGTTACTACCATTTATATTTACCCATTCGTTTAGGGCGTCTCCACCTGTTGTTGTTTTACTAACCCCGCCATCATGCACAATTACCACAGTATCATTTATGCCTCCTACAGTAGAACCAAATATCTTCATACCTCTTACATCTGCGTGAGAAGAATTAGGATGATAACGCGGTACATAATAGGTAACAATATTAAAATTTGCACCGCCATTTATACTTTTGTGTGCGTAATTTTCTCCCGCGTACATTATATTAGTATCTTTTTGATTAATTTCAAATTCATACTGATAGAAAAAAACTAATCTTGTTTGTCCATTAGCTGCTTTCAGCTCCCAATTGGCATTAGCAGTATTTACAACGTCATCATATTTAAAAATTTGATAACCGCTACTATTGCCGTTACTGTTAGACACAGCATAAATAGCATCAGGATTAGCAGCAGTAGTAGCCAAAGATATAACCGTGTTGTTGTTCATGCTACTTGGTCTTATATTTGCCCAATTTGTACCTGCATTGCGGCTTATCAATATCTTTGTGCCAGAAGTATTACCCTCTAATTTAGAAGATACAAACACAACATTAGCATCAGCAGGCAAAAACTCTATATCCGAAAATATATCGTTTCCAGCATCACTATGTACCACATTAGCCGTAGCAAAACCATTTGTTGTTTTATAAATTTGGTCTTTGCTTACCGCATACAAAATACTAGTATCTGTGGGATGCATTTTCATCTTGAATATATTATCGCCGTATTGATTTGACCAACTCAAGCCAGTTTCAAACCAAGTTTGCCCCCCATTTACAGTTTTTAAGATACCGCCCCCATACATCTGGAAATTAGTGGTATAACCTGTAGCTATATAAATAACATCGGGATTTAGTGGATTAACAACTATATCGCTTACACCCATTAGCGGCAATCTCTGCGCATCAGTCAAACAGCGCCAAGTTTGCCCATTATTATCTGTTTTCCAAAGTCCGCCCGTATTACTGCCCACAAAAATGATATTGTGATTAGTAGGATGCACAGCCAAAGAAAACAACACCCCCAAAGTAGAAGAACCCAAGTCTTTGGGACCTACATAATTCCAATTTCCGCCAGTATTACAAACTGTACCATTTATAAACGTATTTAATTGAGCGTTTTTTGCTCCTTGCCAACCCCCAAAACTATCCACTCGGCTACTCCAAAACCAGTTCCAACGGGCATAACGTTTTAAAAATCTATCTTTGTATGCAGCATTAGACGCCGTATCCAAATAGTTATCCATTTCTTGGCGAATATACGCATAACTAGTATCCTGTCTTGCCATATGCATATAAATACGCGAAGCATCTTCATCCATTTGCCCCCAACTTGCCACAGCCCCACCCATACAACAAACCCACAGCATCGCCATCCGAACAATCGTGGGGGCAAACTTATGTGTTTGCCTTTTTTCTGCACCCCATAGCCATTTTCTCATAGTCAAAAAATTTAAAAAATGATACAATAGCCTAATAGCATTTAGGCCTTTTTCAAAAACGTTG